>NZ_JAVFVN010000626.1:0-153937 GCF_030910085.1 Stenotrophomonas maltophilia group sp. RNC7
AGGTCCGAGCGACTCGGCCAACTCCACGGCTTGGTGCTTGAACTCATCGGTGTAGCTACGACGGGTGATACGGGACATAAGGGACCTCCAAGTGCGATCAAAGTATCGCTTCTTGGCGTCCGCTGACGGGGGGCCAGATCATTCATCCGGTTGGCTGATGAGTTGAAGTACGGTGGAACGCCGCCGACTCTGATGTGGGAGGCGTTCCGCTGGAACCGGCAGGGTGGTCGCCGCATTCACGGATCAGACTGGGCTTGGCGCGTCTAAAGCGCCCTCTGCGGACCCGGCATTCGCAGGGCCAGCATGGCAGGGAAAGGGCGCACTGTTAGAGGCCGATTTCATGGCGCGGGAGTCAGGCAGCCGAGTCCTGCCCTCCGATGAGTGCGCGCCGGGAGAGGAACCCGCTGCCATTGCGGAGCTCTGGCAGAGGTTCATCTACGCACCGGCCCCTAGCGCCGCATTGATCTCAGCGAAGGCCTTCTCAAAGCGCTCCAGCGTTTCATTGATGGCCGTAGTTTCCGCGGCCAGCACGTGCTGATTCTGGATGAGCCAGTTGGCGGGAGTGAAATGATCCAGGGGGCGGAACGGAAGCCCCCATGACATTAAACAGTGCTTCGGCCTGTTTGACCTGGCGCGTCAGGGCACCGTCTTGGCTGAACTGCCGGGCGGAAATTTGCCCTTTTCCCTTCAGACCGTAGGCACCGTTGAGGATGTCGGCGAAGACGGCGGGTGCGAAGAAGTCCTCAATGTCGCTCTCCGCCTTTCCGGTGAAATCCGTGGCTACCAAGACGCCGGAAGTCTTCATGATCTGAGACTCCCTCAGCCGCTGCACCTTGCCTTTATCGCCATTGCCGTAGTCACACAAGGCGACCATGTGGATGCCCTTGCCAGAGAAGAGCGAGGCGAACGATTGCACTTTGTCTATGCCGCCTGTGGGGCAGATCACCCACCGGCTGTCCAAGCCTTGGCGCTTGCGTTGCTTGAGCGCGTGCGATGCCGCCTGAAGATAGAGCACATCCGAAGGTCCTTCGACCAACAGGGTATGCGCTCCCACAAACAGGCTTTGGGTAACCTCGTAACCGAGATGGGCCTGAAGGGGGAACAGCGTGTCCTGATCGACGCTCAGGACGTCCGCGGAGACCTGTGTGCCCTTAACGGTGGGGCGGCGACGCTGGTCGTAGGTGACAACGTCCTCGACGACGCGAACGTCCGCAAGACGATCGGCCGGCACCATAAAGGGCGAGTGGGTGCTGTAGATGACCTGGGGGTCGGGGAGTAGACGCTCAATGATGTAGCGGAGCAGATCAGCTTGCGCCTTTCCATGTAGCGTCAATCCAGGCTCATCCAGAAGGATGATCGCACCGGGGTTCCTCTTTCGCATCTGCTTGAACTGCGACAGGAAGGAGAAGAACCAGACGAATCCGGCGCTGCGCTCAGACAGGGGCACCGAAACCTTGTGGTTGTCATTCCGAATGCGGATTTTGGCAACAGTCCCGCTATTGAAGGGGGCGGGATCCTCGGAGAGGCCTTGGGCAAGCGCTATCTCTACACTGAGCGCGTCGTTCTGACTCCAAAACTCGAAGATCTCATCGGTAATTTCATTGGAGGCGGCTTGGCAACGTGCGTTGAGCTCTTCCAGGCGTGTGCTGGACTGCAATTCGCTGACCGACGTCCCGGCGTACTCGAGGAAGTCGAGGAAAATCTGGTCACCCGGGGAGATCGTCGCGCCGCTTTGGGTGTCACGAGACAGCTTGTCCAGCGATATCTCCCCGGACATGCGATCAAAGTGAGAGGTATAGAAGAACGCCGGCATCCTTTTCTGCAGGATATCGATGGCCGCCAGCACTGGTTTCCCCTTGCGGAAGCCGCTGATGGACCGCTTGACCGCCTGCAATTGGTCAGACGGCTCGGGGTGCGCATCTATCTCGACCACGAGTCGATCCAGCAATATCTTGGAAAACTTCTCCCGCTCCTCGCCTGCCACACCGTGCTGGTCGAGCAGAAACGCGCGCACCACGTTGGGATCGACGTGAATGCTCCAAGTGCTGTGGCCACTGTAATCTGTCGTTACGTCAACGGTCGTACTACTTAACGCGCCGGCACCCAGGACGTCGGCGACCGCCTTTTGGTCTTCGTGGCTGAGCTCCCAGGTCAGGGTGGCAACCGGTGCGGGTTCGTCGTCGTGGCGTTCCTCATACCGCGTGAGGAAGCGGCGGGGGTAATCGTGCACCGTGTCGTAAGCAAACTGGTCGGCGATGGGACGGGTACCAAACAACGCCGTCAGAATTGCAGTCTTGCCCGCCTCGTTCTTACCGACCAAGCAGGTCAGCTCTCCGACATCGAACGTTCCGGAATCCTCTGCAGAACGGAAGTTTCGGATCCGTGCCTTGACTAGCTTCATGCTGCCCCCTGATTCCTGCCGTGGATGGTGCGCGTCTTGTGCAGGATAGGGCCCGAGCGGGGCACATTCAACGCGCACTGCTGGCCGCTCGGGCCGGAGGCTCAGTCCTCATCCATCAGGCGCGCGGCGGGGTTGCTGCCGACGCCGCCCTGCTGGAAATATCCGATCACGCTGGCCACGGAGCGGTGATCGGTCATCGCCATCAGCGCCGGCAGGGCCACCCCACGCCGCGCACCTTCGGTAACAAAGCCCGAGCGCAGGCTGTGGCCGGCAAAGTCCCCGTCCAGACCGGCCAACCGCGCCCGGTCCTTAACGATGGCGGCGACCGCCTTGCCGCTGAGCGCGCCGCCCAATGACCGTGGCCAGACGCGCCGGAACAGGGGGCCGTCGGTAATCTCGGCCATGTCCAGCCAGTCCTGCAGTGCGGTGGCTGCCTCTCCCAGGATGGGCTTGTCGGGGCTGCTGCCAACCACTGGCCCGGACTGCAAGGTTTTTCCGTGATCCAAGCGATAGGTGTAGCCGCCTTCGGGCAGTCGGGTGAGGTGATTCACCGTCGCCTCGGCGACTTCGCTGCGGCGGCGCCCGCCGCTAGCAAAGGCAAAGTAGAGCAGGGCGCGATCGCGCTTCCCCTTGAGCGAGGTGTCGCAGGTGGCCGCCATTGCGCGCAGATCTGCGGCTGACAGCGCGGTCTTCTTGGCCGGGCGCTCGCCTCGTTTGTGAGAAGCCCTGCGCCCCTTGGACAGTAGGGTCCTCACGGCGCGATCCTCGCAAGGGTTGTCTTGGCGGGCCTGCTTGTGGGCCGCCGACAAGACCGCCACCCGGTGGACCAGGCTGGAGAACGCCAGCGGCCCAGGCTTCTTCTTCAGGCCCGCATGCACCAAGGCACTATCCAAGTCTGCAGGCAGATCCCAACGAAGCCCCAAATCGCCTGAGCGCCCCATGTGATCCACGATGAACTGAACCACTGCCGCCGGGGGGACGGGTAGGGCGATGGGCCTGCCATAGCGCCCTTCGAACCAGCCCGCCCAATAGCGCAGGGCGCCGGCGTAGCTGCGAATGGTGTTAGGCGCTTCGGCCTCCTGCAGGATGTCTCGCACCGCTTCTGCGGCGGAAGTGGCCAGCCGCTCCGGAACCAGCCCCGAAACGAGTTCCCCTGACGCAGCAGTGATATTATTCATATGTACTATGTATTGTGCACTATGATTAGGTTGAGCTACATCTGATAAATATGCCTTATCAGACATGGCCTGCCAATTCTCACCGTTCCGCAGAAGGACACCCAATGGCCAAGGGCATCAGCGAACTGGATGTGCACCAGGCAGCGGACGACATCATCGCCGCCGGCGAACGTCCCACCGTCGAGCGAATCCGAGCCCACTTGGGCACCGGCTCGCCCAACACCGTCACGCGTTGGCTGGAGACCTGGTGGCAGACCGTAGGCTTTCGCCTGCGCCAGCGCGCCATTGAGGCGGCGGTTCCAGGCATCCCAGAGCGGGTAGCTCACCTGAGCCAGCGTTTGTGGCAGGCCGCGCTGCAGGATGCCGGCGAGCTCGCTCAGACCCAGCTGGAGTCGACCAGGCACGCACTGGAGGAACGCGAGCGCCTGCTGGAGGAGGACCGGGTGGCCCTGACGCTGGCGATTGAGGCCAGCCAGAAGCGCGAAAGGGAGGCTCAGGTCCAGACTCAGGCCGCCGCCACCACCGCGGAGCAGTTGGCGGCACAGGTCTCCCAGATGACGGCACAAGTACAAGACCTGCTGCGCCAACGCGATGGAGCCTATGGACGGGCGGAGCGACTCGAGCAGGAACTGGATGCCGTACGCCGCAGTCTGGGCGAGGCCGCGGCCGCTCACGAAGAAGAGAGGAGGGCGCTCCAGGCGCACGTCAGGGCAGTGGAGGATCGTGCCCATACGGAGGTTGACCGGCATCGCCAGGCGTTGCGGTCAGCCGAGCAGGAGTGGGGGCGGGAGCGCATGGCCTTGGCCACCTCATTGCGAGAGAGCGAGCAACAAGCCATTGCTGCTGCCAACCGCGAGCAACAGGCATTGCGCCGACTGGAAGGCGTGAACGCGCGGGCTGATGGCTTGGAGGCGCAGCTGACGTCACTGAAGGAAACCACTCGGCAAGTTACCGAGGCACTCCGACAAGGGAGAGCGAACACGGCAACGCCAAGCAGGCAAAGCAAGCCACGCCGCACCGCGCCCAGAAGAGTGGGCGAGCCGACACAAGAACCCAATAGCAGGAAATCTAAGACTTGAGGCCATCCATTCGATCAAGGCTTCTTTCCCCGAAAGACTTGGAGGACGTACACGCCCCCCCAAAGTTCATCCTCGACCGCGCCCGAGAGCACGGCGCGACAGGCCCCGTACGAACGGTAGAAACCAGCACGCCGGAGGAGGAACGCCATGAAGCAGGGAAGAACTGACAGAGATTGGGCGGTGGTCGCTGTGATGACCTTTGCCGCAGGAGCCGTCTTGACTTGGGCACTCATGAGCAAGCCGAGTCCCAAATCCGCCACGTTAGCGCTTGACTGGCCGGCGTGGGTGCAAGCGATCGGCAGCATCGCAGCCATCATCGCCGCGGGACTGATCCCCCTTTGGCACGCCAGAGTCAGGAGACGGGAGGTCACACAGTCCCTCATAGAGCTGATTTCCTATGCGCGATTTCCAGCGACACTGATGCTGGCGCAGTTCGAGGGAGGATTCGGCGGCCCCCGGCTGATCTTGGCGCATCTGATCCAGCTTCATAAGGCTTTCGATTCAGTCAACTATGTTGACGTGCCGAACCGATCCTTGGCGATTGCGCTGCAGCAATCAGCAACGGCTGTGAGTGCACTTAAGGAGATCCAGGAACTCTTTCTGAGAAAAGAAGAGATGAAAAAGGGGCGGGGGAGCGAGATCGTTAAAAAGTACCTGCTCATGCTCGATAGAGCCGTCGAAGAAGCAATCAAGGCAACCGGTCAGCGGCCTCGAGACTTCAACTACGACACAATCGTGCTGCCTAATGAATAGCCCATGCAAATGCTGTTCGTTACAACTACGCGGTAATAGTCACAAACCTCTCTCTAGTAATCCACTGCCGAGGGCTATCCGGCAAATCGTGCGGAGTCGGAGGGAGTAGCTGGCGTCTGAACGGGGGAACTCGCCTGGCGATGTAGCAGGGGCCTGGTGCACTGGACTGTAATAGAGCAGTTTCACTGTCACCGCGCCTTGTTACGGTAAAGAACCTCCGTTACATTCGCTGCTATGAACGACCTCGACGCCGCAGCCCGCTATCTTCAGGGTCTACTACCCGACATGGTCGGTGAGCTCGAGCCCTGGCCCAGCTCCAAGACGCGCGGCTTACCCCACTTCCTCGCCACCCTATTCGGCCTGGCCGAGCTTGACCTGCTCGGCCACAGGGTGCTGCTGGCCACCGTCCCGGCGCAGACGGAACCGTTGCCACCTTTGCGGCTGATCGCGCAGGTGCATCGATTGGCGGAAAAGGCCGGCTTGAGGGTCATTCTCGTGCTCTCCGGCGTTTCGCCCTACATTCGCTCCAAGCTCATCGAGTCTCGGGTGGATTTCGTTGTGCCTGGTAGCCAACTGTTCGCTCCGAGCTTCCTGATGAGCTTACGCGAGCGCGATTCGTCTCCAAGGGTGCTCACATCCGCTGGGGAGCGGTTGAGCCATCCGGCACAAGCGGTTCTGATCGCGGCCCTGTTGCGGCCCGACTTGGAGGAGCGCGGCATCCCTGGCAGCGTCCCGTGGGTGCCGCTCGACCTGGCGCGCGAGGCAGGCTACTCACGCATGACTGCCTCGCGGGTCGCCCGTGAACTGGTGGCGGCTAACCTCGTCAGCGCCCAGCGCGAGGGGCGGGAGACGAAGCTACGGTTCTTGAAAGCGCGCCGCTCCTTGTGGGCGGTCGCGCTGCCGCGGCTGCGCTCGCCGGTGCTGCGCACCACTTGCATCGGCAAAAGTGGCTTGGACATGCTGCTGGCCGATCATTGTCGTGCTGCGGGAGAAACCGGCCTGTCCGTTCTCACCGAACTGGCGGCGCCATCGCGTCCGATCGCTGCGATCGGACGAGACTGCTTCCGTCGGCATCCGGAGCCGGAATGGTTTCCCGTGGCCGGCGAGGGCTATGCAGACGTGCAGCATTGGGCGTACTCCACCCGCCTGGGTGGCGCGGGCACCGTCGTGGACCCGTTGTCGCTGTACCTGTCCTTGCAGGGACAGGGCGACCCGAGGCTGAACGGCGCGCTGCGGGACCTGCTCGATGAGGTCTTCGTCTGATCGCAGGCGCGCGGGAGCTCGGCGAGTGGTGCCTGAACTCCGGTACCAGTCCGCGGTCATCGGGGCCGTTGCGCTGGCCGTCGTAACGCAGGAAGCGAAGCGGCAAGTGGGGCCACGAAGGATCTGGAACGTGGTGCTGAGCGTGGAGGCGCTGACGCTTGCGTTCGGCCAGCGGTTCTCGGGGGGATATCGAGGCAGCGGCTACGAGGTGCGCCAGCCCTCGGACCGACACTCAACGTTCTATCGCTTCCGGCGGCCTGCGCCCAGAAACTGCAGGAGTGGCCGACGGGTCGTTTCGACCTGATCGTCTGCAGCGGGATGGACGACTAACCCGGGCCGGATGCCCTGCTCGAACTGCGTGACGGTGCGCATGGGGCGACGAAGGACGGTAGCCTGCTGGTGGCTTGCCAATGGCTGCCCATCCTTCAAGTAGCAATGCCTTGGGCGCATGCGCTGGCTAGGATTGTGCCGCGCTGAATCTGCTTCTGGCCGGCAGACGATCACCCTCGAAGTCGCAGGGCTAGGACAACTGATCTCAATCATGGAGGGATAGATGTGGCCTAACCCTTAACAACTCCGTGAGGGCGGCTTACATCGCATCCACAGTGATGCCATGAAGGATCATTGAAGCATGCTGGGACGCAAGTTTGTCCAGCGCAGGTGCATGCGGACTCGAGGTCCCGAACAGCTCGTGGAACAGCACACCCATTACGATCGGAGCCATGATTGAAAAGGCCATGAGATTTGAGTCGCCGGCGCGGACGGTCCCCTTGGCCTGCGCCCGCTCGACAGCGCTTGCCACCAGCCGGATCATGCGAGATGCAACTTCGTCATGCCAGATCCTCGCAAGCTCAGGAAACATTCGGCTCTCCGATAGCACCATTCGCAATGCTGCAGACAAGCGGGCATCGCCACCTGATGAGACCGCTCGCTGGAGGAGCGTCGGGATTAGCTCCTCAATCGACCCGTCGAAGGTCGCCTGTGCCGTCTCAAGGCCTTCCAGATTTGTGGAGATCAACTGGCGCGCTGCGGCTCGAAACAGCTCTTCCTTGGTTTCAAAGTAGAGGTAGATCGTGCCCTTCGCGACTCGTGCGCGCTTCGCGATATCAGAGAGCTTTGCGGCAGCAAAGCCGTTCTCAAGGAAAACATCTACCGCAGCGTCTACAATCTCGAGCGGCCGCGCCTCCTTGCGACGACTCCACTTAGGTTGCATCTCGCTCACGTGCTCAATCTCTTGCCCATGCGGGAATCCCAATAGCGCTGCAGCTCGTCTAGGGACTGCGTTGGCTGTGCCAATCCCACCCAAGTGTCAGGCCGCAGAACGTAGACAGCGTCCTGCTGACGTCCAGCGCGGCCATGTTCTTCGTGCCAGGTAAACTCGCGAAGAGCCATGCCGCGGCTGTCGCACCAGCCCTTTAGTTCAGTACTGGCTCGTCCATAGACATGGACCTGCCAGCCGATTTGCTCTGAGATCGCGTAGTTGTCCTCACCACGCGTCTTCACCCAGGGCAGGCGATCGCCGCCTTCAATCTTTCCAGCCTTGCCCTGGCTCAAGGGGCTATGCGATCTACAGCATCATCATGATCAACGTTGTCTTCCACGTGATCCCGCTGATTCTCGGGGTCGGCTACGGCGCGGGAACGCTAACTGCGATCATCATCTTCATCCCCCTCTGCGCTTGGATGATCTACACATCCTTTGGCGCGGGTCGTATGAGCTATCGAGCACTAGCCCTTTTGGTTGGTGCGGGAGTGTTGTTCCATGCCCTACTCACTATTCCGATGATTCTCCTGCTGCAAGGTGCAATCTCAGAGACGTCCGTAGTCATGATTCAGGTAGCCAACCCCTTTGTGCTGATGGTCATCTTGTCGGCGGCGGAGCGCTCGCGCTTGAGCATGCCGGCAAGGCAGCGTCGGCCAAGTGCCTCTCGCTAGCTCGAGTCTTCTTCGGCGCCTAGTCAGACCTCCCATCCCGTCTCGCTCACGCAGCCGCTTCGGTGACCCCTGGCGGACAAGGCGGAGCAACTTTAATGGTGCCTGTCCCCGCCTGTGTTGAGGCGGGGTAGCAGCTTGCAATGGCGTTAGGGATTCTCGATGGGAGCCAGATCATTTGCCCCTATTGCTCGATGGAGGAGGGGGCTGGCTCGCTCCTATTGAGCCGACGCCTTGCCCGGGCCTTTGTATCTGCTCAGCCAATAGCTGTAAGGCGTGGGTAGCACGCTGGCTGGGAGCTCCTGGCCAAGCGCAATGGCCATTTGGTACGGATAGTGCGGATTGGATAGGTGGGCCCGCCCGATCATCACTAGGTCAACCTGACAGTCCGCTACAACGCGCTCGGCAGTCTGTGGATCATCGATGCACCAACCTGTGGCCACCGGAAGCCCAGTTTCATTAGCAAATCGCTCAGCAAGGGGTGCCAGGAACGCCTGTGTACCCCATGGGACGCGGCCACCAAGAGCACTGAAGCCAATGCTCACGTTGAGCAGATCAAGCCCCAACTCTCGCATTTCTTTGCCAATCTCAATGGAGTCGACCAGTGCTTGGCCATCGCGCGAGTTGTACTCCACAACTCCAAAGCGCGCGGTCAGCGGCAGATGCTCGGGCCAAACCTTACGGACGGCCGCCAATGTCTCCAGCAGGAAGCGTGCTCTGTTCTCCGCACTGCCACCGTAGCGATCCTCCCGCTTGTTGCTGTCGGGGCTGAAGAAGCTCTGCGCCAGATAGCCATGAGCGAAGTGAAGCTCCAGCCATTCAAATCCTGCAGCAAGCGCACGCTTGGCTGCAGCGACGAAATCCGCTTGAACGCGATGAATGTCCTCAACCGTCATCTCGTTGGGAACTCTATCGAGCGAGCCGCCAAAGGCGATCGGCGAGGGACCAAGGATCGCCCATCCTGCGGGATCATCGGCTGCGATGTGGTCATCGCCTTGCCATGGCCGATTTGCACTAGCCTTGCGCCCTGCGTGGCCGATCTGGATGCCAGCTACGGCACCGCCTTGCTTGATGGCAGAAGCGATGGCTGCCATTCCTGGAATTTGCTCATCACCCCACAGGCCAGCACATCCCGGGGTGATGCGTCCTTCCGGAGACACGGCGGTAGCCTCGACAATCACGAGCCCAGCGCCTCCGCGCGCAAGCGCGGCATAGTGGCTGAGATGCCAATCGTTGATACGGCCGTCCTCCGCACTGTACTGGCACATGGGCGGCACCGCGATACGATTCTTAAGAGTGACACCTTTGAGCTCGAATGGGCTAAACAGGGCAGACATAAACGGGGCTTTGGGGAGAGCAAGAGGAGCAAGCACGGGGATTTACTCCGGCTTAGGACGTTGACTTGGCGGCTCGAGCTGCTTCCACCAGGCCGTCCAGCCAATCCTGGTGACCATTGATCATTGGATTCGGCTTGGCCAGACGCAGGGCTTCTGCAGGCTGTCCCTTCTGCGTCTCCTGCGTGAGGATCCGCACTCGGCCACCATCAAGGTCTTCGACAATCCACGCATGATGAACGTCAAGTCGATCGGCAGACCCGGGCTCACCGGCCCAGCCATGCCAAGCGATCCGGCCCGGACCCTCGGAGGTAGGAGCCTCATGCTCGACGCATTGAGCCTCCACGGGGAAGCCAAAGGTTTCAAAGTAGAATCGATCCCCGTTTCGCAACAGAGGGCCGGCGCCATCGTGGAAGCGCACATTGGCTGAATTTCCGTAGTAGGTCGGCCACAGACGTGGCTCTTCAAGCAACGGCCAAACATCAGCTGCGGCAAGGCCGAGGACGATCAGCTCATTCGAGACAAAGTTTTCGGTGTAACCAGGAAGGTAGCCTTCCGGCCAACGAATGCCGTTCATTTTCATCATATGCTCCTTAGGGCTAGCGGCGCGGCTCGCCGATGAATCGTTAAAATTACGTTCGCCAGCTTCTAACTTGCAGACCTCTGACTTCTACAGCCGAGACACTTGCTCCGTACCGTCGTGTCTCAGTTTGGCGAGGACTGCCTGGCAGTCGAAAGCTGGCTGAGGGTGTGCGTGGAGCTAGACGTACGCGCCAGCTGAATACGTAAGCTCGTAGCTGTGGCTGTAGATCTCCAGGATGTTGCCCAGCGGATCCTCCATGTAAACCATCCGATAGGGCTTCTCCCCTGGGAAGTACTCTCGAACCGGCATTCGCTGCTTTCCACCAGCTGCCACAATCCGAGCGGCCAGGCCTTCAACGTCCGGATCCTGAATACAGAAGTGGAAGACGCCCGACTTCCAGTACTCGAAGTTGTTCGCGGGACGCTCGGCGTTATTGAACTGGAAGATTTCGACTCCAACCCGGTCACCAGTGGATAGATGTGCAATGCGGAAGCTGCCCCATCCAGGCCCAAACACATCCGTGCACATCACGCCAATTGCGCTTTCGTCTTCAGCAATCCTGGTCGGCGGCATGACGAGGTACCAGCCCAAGACTTCTGTATAGAAGGAAACCGCGGCATCGAGATCGGTAACAGACAGGCCGATGTGGGAGAAGGCGCGAGGGTAGGGAGGGGGTAGGGCAGGCACGGCACACCACTGAAGAGAGGGGTAGCCGCAAGATTAGACCCTGCAACTCAACCATGATCTGATCCATTTTTATCAGATTGATAAAATATTCTTATGCTGAATGAGCATTGGCTCCGATCCTTTCGGGCTATCGCAGAGGTCGGGAGCTTTACCAGGGCCGCAGGCCAGCTGCAGCTCACCCAGGCTGCGGTCAGTCAGCATGTACGTCATCTTGAGCAACAGCTGGGTGCCCTGTTTCTGCGCAGACCACGATTTATTGAGCTGACGCCGGCGGGAATGGCTCTATTGCAGTACTGCCAAGAGATGGATTCGGCCGATCGCCGGCTTCAAGCCAAGCTCGCGAGCGCGGACAGCGATCAGGGGGAGTTTGCGCTGATAACCCCCGGGAGTGTTGGCCTTGCTCTTTACCCGGTGTTGCTGGACTTCCAGCGCACCCATCCCGGCTTGATCATTCGTCATCGCTTCTCGCCGGACCCAGAAATCCTATCGGCGGTACTGGAGAAGAAGTACGAGGTGGGTCTACTTGCACTTCGGCCGGATGACCCTCGGCTGCGGGCTGAGCCCTTCACCGAGGAGGCGCTTGAGCTGGTAGTTCCGAGAGGTGCCTGCGCGGACAGCTGGGCGGATCTTCAAAAGTTGGGTTTCGTTGATCATCCAGATGGCCAGGCTATGGCCACCCGCCTTCTCGCCCGCAAGTTCCCAGGAAATCCAGGCGTACGCGCGCTTCCTATACACGGCTTCACCAATCAGGTTGCGCTCATCCTTGAGCCGGTATCGCTCGGGCTGGGATTCACTGTCATTCCGCGACACGCCCGTGAATCCTTCGCTCGGCAAGACGCAATTGAGGTGGTTGACTGTGGATCTCCGGTGGTTGACACCCTCTGGATGATCCATCGATCCGAATGGCCACTGTCTGGGCCAGCTAAATGGTTGACCCAACAGCTTCGAGGCCTGCCTCGATTCAGCGGGAGGAGGGCTCCACCTCTCGCTGGAGCGGACTGAGGCCCCTTCTATACTGGTCTGGGGTCCGGCCAGAGTGTCGCTTGAACATCTCACTGAAAGACGTTGAGTTTGCATAGCCCAGATCGTCTGCAATCTGCGTAATTGATCGGTCTGAACCCAAGGCATCAATTGCCCTCAGAAAACGAAGCCGACTGCGCCACTCTCCGAACCCCATCCCTAGCTCGCGCTTTGCCAAGCGCTCAAGTGATCGAACACTAATGTGGTGGCGCTCTGCGACCTCAAGTGCCGACGGAGAGTCCTGAAGGGAGGTCTCGGCATAGCTCAGAATCCGCTTTAGCACGTCACCGCTGGCCAGCGGCAGGAAGCTCGACATCACCGGCGCGGCCAGAATCAGGTCAAGGGCGACCGCGGAGAGTCGCCGGTCTTCTGGCTTAACGGCCTCGCCGATGTCACGACGGGCCAGTTCGTCCAAGATCTCCCTAAGCAACGAGCTAACCGCTAACGCAGTCGGAATGCTGGGCATCTGCGCCGACGCGCCGACCGAAAGGTATGCGGATCGATAAGCAACCGCACCACGGTTTCGGGATGAGTGGTGAACACCAGGCGGAATCCATATCGCATAGTGGGTAGGGGACACCATCCAGTCCTCGCCTACCTGTAACTCCATGACACCCTGCGCAACATAGTTGAACTGCCCCCACGGATGCACACGAGCATCCCAGTCGGAGGGAGGCAAAGTCCCTTGCCGAACGTAGATGTCTCCAGGGATGGAGCTGAACGAGGGGACGGGGTCCATTGCCATGTCGCATTCAAGATGAAGATTGGCGCAAATTATGGATGTAACGAAATTCCGCCAAGTCTACGCTACTGGCTGTTGATATCCAGTATCTGAGGATGCCATGTACTACCTGCTCCCCCTCCTGGCCTGCCTTCTCTGGGGCGCCAACACCATCGTTACAAAGCTCGCTGCAGGGACCGTCGGCCCGGTCGATATTAGCTTCTGGCGATGGCTTGCTGCGGCCATCATCTTGCTCCCATTCGCCCTGCCGCGCCTGAAGTCGAACCTAGCGGTCCTGAAAGCCAATTGGGCACGCTTCCTCGTGCTCGGTGCTTTGGGCGGTGTCATGTTCCAATGCCTGGCGTACTACGCCGCACATTTCACTTCTGCGACCAACATGGGCGTTATCCAGGCACTCATCCCGTTGATCGCTCTTGCCTTGTCGCGCATCTTCATGGGTCACGCAGTCCGCGGTGGCGCAGTGATTGGTTCGATCATCTCCTTGGTTGGGGTGATAGCGGTAGTGTCCCATGGTGACTTTGAAGCCTTGGTTTCCCATGGAATCAACAAAGGTGACGCCCTGATGCTGCTGGGCGCTTTGGCTTTTGCCACCTACAATTTGCTGATGCACAAGTGGCGCATTCCCGTAACGCTGATCGAATCCCTGTTTCTTCAAGCCATGTCTGCAACGATCCTGCTGCTACCTCTTTTCCTTGTCGCAGGCACTGGCGTCCAGGGTGGCGCAGCCATCGGCTGCATTGCATTCGCAGCAATCGGCGCTTCGATCATGGCACCGTTGGCATGGATGACCGGCCTGCATCGGCTGGGCTCTGCTCGCGTGGCCGGGTTCTTCAATCTCGTCCCGATCGTCACTGCATTGCTTGCGGTGGTGGTCCTCAAAGAGTCTCTGAGCACCTGGGTCGTGGGTGGCGGTTTGATGGCAGTATTTGGTGTGGTACTGGCGGAGTACGCAGCTCGCAAGAAGCCTGACGAGGTCATGGTCGTGGATGACACCTCGACCAAGCGCTGAAAGACAATTGCATAGCTGCAGTTCAAATGAAAACGGGCCGCTTGAGGCCCGTTCTCCTTGTTCGGGGAACGCTTCTTCGGCTAGCCAGGTTCAAAGGGCCCTCTCCTCAAGGTGAAGTTGCATCTAGACAGCGCTCTTCAGCTGAGTTGGGCACATGCCGGTTAGTCGGCGAAACATTGCAATAAAAGGGGAGGGGCCGCTATAGCCCAGCCGCTTGGCAACATCACCAACTTTGCAGTCGCTCTGGAGGAGAGGGAGGGACGCAGCAAGCTTCAGCCTCTGGCGCCACTCACAACATCCCAGGCCAGTAGCGGCAACCCAGCGTCTTGCAGGAGTCCGAGAGGATACGCCAGCAACTTCTGCCCATTGAACTAGTGACTGGCCACTTCCTGGATCGGCTTGTAGCGCATCGATGATGGGGGCTAACAAGCGCGAAAACGCCAAGAATGCGCGGCCAAAGCTTCTGTTCCGGTAACTCAGCGAATGACCGGGGATCACCCCAAAGCGGAAAGGCTAACAGTAGGAACCGGGGATGCTTCGCGGCCCAGCTGCGCATCTTGCGCTGCCGCCGCCAAGCGATAGCCTTTGCGTCTCGAAGCTTGTGTAGGGCGCAATCCTCCACGTCAGACAGTCGCGCCGAAAGGGTATAGGCCCCGCGACAAGCCCATCGGAGGCATTTAGGGGTTCGCTTTAGCGACCTGTGGAGCTGCTGTGGAGTGGGCCGGAGAAATGTCTTCACATCAACAACTGTAAAGACGTCGCTTCACCCGGATCTACACGAGGGTTCAGACCCCACGGTTCCACAAAACAGCCTAAAGTTTCGACCCGGCACGCCGAGGCCGATCTACGTCACGGATTTCCGGCAGGGCGTGCCCCTTCCATCCGGTTGGCCGTCTGTCACTGGCGTGTGCGCCTGGTCCCGACCGGCCGGCAAGAAGCGCGAACCTACCGCTACACCCTAAGGGGCTTTAGTCTTTGATTCGCTTCTCAAAGTTTGTGATCAACTTGCCCAGCGAAAGGCCTGTCAGGCGGGCGATATCTCTCAGCTCCACCACATCAACCCTTCTCTTGCCTGTTTCGACGTCGCTGATGAATGACTGGCTGCGGCCCAGCATGCTGGACACCTGGGCCTGGGTCAGACCGGCAGCTAGCCGCGCCTCGCGAACAGCCTCAATGAGGGCAGCGTACTCTTTTCGATGGATGGACTTCGACACGACCGCGCCTTGGCTGAGCGGCCTAGAAAGCTATATCCAGTTCTCCGATATCTAAAAACCAGATATTCTGTCTTCTTCATTGACAGGGGGACGCATGAGCGAACAGCCATACCGCTTCATCACCGCGGCCAGAAGCAGAGCAACACTGATCCTGGCAGCATCAGCACTGCTAGCTGCCTGCAGCGGTCCGACAGACAAGAAGATGGTTACGAATGGAACCCAGCAGCAATACCGGCAGTCAATTGACGCTATCGACGCGGAACTCAATGCCCACGAAAGAGCGGCCTTCAACTGGGCAGTCGCTGGGATGAACCTTGAAGAGGGTCGGCAGGGAATCATTACGTACAGGGCCAAAAGCTGCCTAAGCGACTGAATTTCAAAGTTGATTGCTCGTCTCTCGATCAGGTTCTCCCCATCTATGGGGTCTGTTCAAGCACCTTGGCTGTGTAGCTCAGCGGCGCCACTTCCCTTTCAAGATCCAGGTGGTAGTCGCCGAAGCGATTGATGTGGCTGGTCCGATAAGGCGACAGGCCGGCCAGGATCTCGGGCGTCAGTTCAATCCCCTCCTTCCTCATCTCGGCCAAGGTCCGGCTCATGCCTTCCACGTTGTGGAGGATGATCATGTTGGCCACCAGCTGGCTGTACTTGATGATCTTGCGCTGCTCGTGTTGGACGTTCTCAGCAATGATCCCCTGGCTGCCAAAGAACACCCATTTCACGAAGCCGTTGTATTCCTCGCTCTTGTTGGTGGCAGCATGGATCGTTTTGCGGATCTCATTGTCATCAATGTAGCGCAGCAAGAACAGCGTTCGAACGGCCTTGCCAAGTTCCCGGAAGGCGAAGTACAGCTTGTTCTTCCGGCTGTAGGTGCCCAGCCGGCGCAGGATCGAGGACGCGGTGATCTTGCCCAATCGGATTGAGATCACCACCCGCAGCATGTCGTGGAGATGGGTGGCGATCAGTTGCCAGTCGATGCTGTCCCCGAACAGTGCCTGGATGTTCTTATAAGCCCTACCCGGTTCGGGCCGAAAGAATGTCAGGTCCTTGATGTTCCGGATCCGGGGCATCAGCTGGATGCCCAGCATGTGGGCCAGGCCGAAGACCGGATAGCTTTGGGCCTGCGTGTCGCCATGGACGATCTCAGGCTGGATGTCGGAAGTGTTGGCCAACAGACCGTCGAGGATGTAGATGCCCTCGTGCACGCCACAGGGAATGAAGTGGCTGAACGGCGCTACGTATTTGTCGGACACGTGGCAGTAGCCGATGCCACCGTAGCCGCCGTAGCGGATGTGATACTCCGACAGCAGGTTGTCCTCGTAGACGCTCCACTTCGTGCCATCAGCTGATGCGCTCTTGCCGCTGCCCCAATAGCCAGGCAGGTCGAATCTGTTGTAGGTATTGATGACCTCCACGATGGCCTTCTCAAGCACATCCTCGGTCACGTATTTCAGGTTGAGCCAAGCGACTTGGCGCCGGCTGAAGCCCTTGATCGACCGCGCCGTCTGCGTCGGCCCCAGGTTGCAGCCATAGCAGAATAGCGTGGTGATCACACGTCGGGGCAGATCTTCGACCTGGCTCTCGGTGCCGGCGATCGGGCGGAAGAAACGGTGCAGATCCAGCCATTGGCTGGCATCGATCAGGACATCGACGATGCTGGATTCTGGAAGCCGTTCGGCGATGAGGCGATCCACCGTGGTAATCGCGCTGGAGACTTCGGCGCGTTGCCCCTTCCGCAGCACCAGGCGCCCATCCAGGATGTCCGCATGTACGTTCTCCGGGAAACGCGCGTCGACCTCATCGGCCAGGGAGGTCAGTTGTGCACGTAATCCCGCCACGAAAGACTCGGCGTCGGTGGGCAGGCCTGACACCTGGCCGTAGGCTTCCAGTTCCTGGGCCAAGGTGGCTTCATCGACCAGCTGCTCACGGTAGTCATCAAACCGTTCGCTGCTGGGAATGAAGAGATCTCCGGACTTCAGTTCGTCCTTGACCTGCACCAGCACGGCCAGCTCGAAGTACTTACGGTGCATCCAGCCGGCGCCGGCTGCACTGGCCCGCTTGCCGAACACGTGCTGACACCAGAGCTTGGACATCCAGTCAAAGTCCTTTTCCGGGTCCAAACCGAGGGAGGCGACCTCGATCAGCTCACGGCGCTGGTTGCGCAGCGAGAGCACCGCTGCGATCAGCGGCTCCATGCCGGCGTCGTGGCTGGTCGCCCGAAGTTTCATCAGCTCCAGCCCATTGAACAGCAGCGGCCTGACCGCGCCATAGGGCTGCAGCATGAAAGGCAGGTAGTTCTTCCCGGCGTAGGCCATATGTTCTTCGCATTCGGCCAGCAAGGTCGACACTTCCGCTTCCAGGCTGTTGTCGATGGCATCCACGCGCTGACTATCGCTGCCGTCTAGCTGATAGGCCTGCAGGATTTCCTTGAGCTGGCCGATGAGGAAGTCGGCCCGTTTGGCATGTTCGAGCTGGTAGGCCAGCAATTTCTGCTGGGCCGTGTTCTCCAGCCCGCGCACCTGCTTGATGAACAACTCGGCTGCATCATCCAGTGTCTTGGCATGCTGGGCGCGAATGAAGATGGTGGCCAGCGCATAGCGCTTGTCCGGAGCCAGTTCGGCCAGCTCGCTGGCGTCATAGGCCCGAGCCATTGCACGGAACTGCTTGAGCTTGGGCACCGGCACATCGATGGGAGGCAGCTGGTCGGCCAACTGCTGCAGCATGCGGATGTGCTGCAGGTAGAACCGAACTTCCTTGTTGGTGGGCCGGCCGGGCTCGCGCTTGAGTGATTGCCAGCCGGTGAACCTGGACCCTTCCGGTGCGCGCAGCAGTTCGTCGATGAGCGTGCGCGTGGCAGGCGTCAGCGCGTGGCTGATGCTGCGGTAGTAGCCCAGATTGACCCGCTCACGGGCGCCGATGGCGGCCAGCTCCAGAGTGCGGAAACCGGGCAGTTCGTAGCGATGGTGCACCAGCTCTTCGAGCAGGACGTTCACGATGTCCGGGATGGTGTGCTTGGTCTGGGCTGCTCCGGTGGCCACTGTGTCCAGCCAAGCCAAGCCCGATTTATCCAGGGGACGTACCCCGATGAATTGCCGAAGCTGCGGCATATGCCGGCGCTGGCTGCCGGAAGCGTCGTAGCGTTCGAGCTGGTCGGTGTCCAATACGCGCCCGAGTCGGGCGGCCTTGGCGATGTGCTTCCGGATCCGCTCGGGTACGTCGGCCAACAGCGTGAAGTAGCCCAAGCGTTGGAAGAGCTTGAGATGAATCAGTACCGCCAGCTGCGGACCCGGCTGGGTGGTCAGCTGCTTGGCGAATGCAATCTCAGCGGCGGTCGGGGTATAGATCTCCTCCAGTTCCTTGGCGGTGGGATCAGGCTTCAGTCGCGGGTAGGCGGTCTCGTGAAGGGTAGCCATTGGATCCGGAGGGTGTGAGGGGGATCAGTCCCAGTGCCGGCCGTCGTCTGTACTGAGCGACGCTTCCAGGAAGCACTGGTGCGTATCGGCCATGCGGTGCATGTCATCGAGCAACGTGGCCAGGATTTCATCCAGATCCCTTTCGGGATCGGTGGGAGCAGTCAACTGGTACTCGCTGCTGGCGGTGTTCAGGCGCACAGCCTGGAACGGGGCCAAGCAGATCTCTTCAATTCGGCCTCGGGCCTTGGCCGCGCCGCGGCCCGTGCGGGCAAACGGGGTCAGCACCATGCGCAGGCGCAGCTGCAGGGCCGATTTGCCCTCCGGCGCCGGCAGTGCCATCGCCGGTACCGGCACGGTTGGACTGGGCAGGCTTGCTTCAATGCGGTCCCGGGCAAACGGGTCACGCCCGTCCAGGTAACGCATGGCCGACTGCACATCGCGCCAGCCCACGTACTCCATCAAGGCCTTCATGTCCCAGCCTTGGTCGTTGGCCCAGCTGGCAAAGCCGCGGCGCAACGAATGGCTGCTGTGGAGCCCCGCATCGGCAAAGCCTGCACTGGTCAGCAACTCGCGCAGCAGGCGCACCAAGCTGTTGGGATGCAGGCCTTCGGCGCTCACCTGGCCCCATTGGTTGACTGCCCGAAACACCGGCCCTTCTTGCAGGTCGGCCGCCTGCAGCCACGCCTGGGTCGCCTCCACCGGACATAACCGCGACAGCGCCGGCACCTTGTAGGTGACGCCGGCTGCTTGGCGATCACCCTTGCTGCGTGGCAAGAAGCAGGTCATCCCCTGTCCCGGCACCAGCGTGAGATGGGCCACGTCCAGACGCAGCAGTTCATCGCCACGGAATCCCCGCCAGAACCCGAGCAGCACCAGCGCTCGGTCTCGTTGATGGCGCAGCGCCGCCGGCCCATCGCCCCGGGCATGTGCCGCAGCGATCGCCGCGGCCAGCCAGTCATCGAGCTCGACCAGCCGCCGAATCTGGAGCGGCGCGGCTTGCTTGACCTGGCCCGGGTGCAGGGTCTGGATGCCTTTGAGCACCTTGCGCACCAGCGGCGATCGGGTCGGGTCGACAAAGCCGTGGTCGCGGTGCCAAGAGGCGATGGCCGCCAGACGTTGGCGGAGGGTGCTGGTCGCCAAGGTCTGCGCATAAGCGGCCAGGTACCGGGCCACGCTGTCAGGTGTCGCTGGGAGGTGGCCTTGCCATTCAACCTCGAAGTGCCGCAGCGCCGACGCATAGCTGCGCACCGTGTTCTGGCGCGTGGCCGCATCGAGGTAGCGGTCCAGTTCGGTCACTGGCGCGTGGCCTCCACCGAGGTCGTCTGGCGCAGCGTCGACAGGATGGTGCATTCCGCCCGCTGCCCGCCATGGCAACTGGCAATCACCCGTTCCAGCTCGCTGGCCATGCGCTGCAGGTCGGCCATGCGGGCGCGCACGTCGGCCAGATGGCTGCGGGCCAACCGGTCCACGTCCCCGCACGAAAGCTCCTCATCGCCGGCCAGCTGCAGCAGGCTGCGGACCTCCTCCAGGCTGAAGCCCAGGTCCCGGCCACGCGCAATGAAGCGCAGCCGCTCGATGTCGGCCGGGCCATAGACCCGGTAGCCGTTGCCCGTGCGCCCCGGGCGCGGCAGCAACCCGATCCGCTCGTAATAGCGAATCGTCTCCAAGTGGCATCCGCTGGCGTCGGCAGCCTCACTGATTTTCATTCGTAGTACGCTTGACTCCGTAGTAGCTACGGACTTTACGCTGAACCCGTATCCGCCGCCACTCCGGCCGCGGCGCTGCATGTGACGACCATGCCACTGCCCATCGCCTTGATTCGCTACTGCCTGATTGCCTTGCTGATCGGCTGGGTTCTGCCCGCTTCTGCTCAGGCGGAGCCTGCCGCAGCAGACCTGCGCCAAACCTGGCAGATGCTCGATTACATCGCGGTCGACTACCCCGGCGCGGTCCAGGCCGGTCGCGTAATTGCCCCCAACGAATACGCCGAAATGAGCGAGTTTGCCGGCGCCGTGCGCAGTCAGCTGGCAGCATTGCCCAGTGGCCAGAACCAGCAGGAGCTGACGGCCCAGGCCGACCGCCTGGTCCAGGCGGTGGCAGAGAAGGCCGACCCGGCGCAAGTGGCAACGTTGGCGCGCGGGCTCGGCACGACGCTGTTGGCCCGCTACCCGATCGGCGCTGTTCCGGCGAGCGCGCCGAAGACCTCCCAGGCCGCGTCCATCTACAGCCAGCAGTGCGCGGCCTGTCACGGCCCCACAGGTCACGGTGATGGCCCCGCCGCGCAAGCGTTAAGTCCGCCGCCGATCGCGTTCACCGATGCCACTCGCGCCGCGCAGCGAACGCCGCTGTCGTTGTACGAGGTCATTTCCCAGGGTGTGCCGGGTACCGGCATGGTCAGCTTCTCTGGGCTGTCAGAAAGTGATCGCTGGGCGTTGGCATTCTATGTGGGCAGCTTGGGGTACTCCTCGCAAGCCAAGGCTCAAGGTGAGGCGTTATGGCGCACCAGTGCCGAGGCCCATACGCACATTCCCTCGCTCGAAGCGCTGACACGCACGCGAGAGGCCGATCTTGCCACCACGATGCCCGCCGATCAGGCAAACGCGATCATCGCCTACCTGCGTTCGCAGCCACAGGTAGTAAACGAAGCGGTACCAGGAGCCGATCGCTTTGCGGTGGCGCGGCAGCGACTGGCCGCCAGCCAGCGCGCTTACGCTGATGAGGACCTGGCTCAAGCCAAAAAGCTTGCGCTCTCGTCCTATCTGGATGGTGTAGAGCCGCTTGAACCCACGCTGGCCACGCGCAATCCGTCATTGCTGCGAGAGATCGAGACGGCCATGGCTGGCTACCGCGCGCAGCTGGATCAGCATGCGCCCGCGGCTGACGTTGCCGGGCAGGCAGCGCAAATTGCCCAGCTGTTTGATCGCGCGGACGTGGCGCTGCAGGACACCCGAATAGGCGCCAGCACCGCGTTTCTAGGCAGCTTTACCATCTTGGTACGCGAAGGACTGGAAGCGCTGCTGATCGTGATTGGTATCGTGGCGTTCTTGCGTAAAGCCGAGCGGTCTGATGTGTTGCCGTATGTGCATGCGGGTTGGATCTGCGCGTTGTTGGCAGGCGCAGCTACCTGGGCGGTGGCCACTTACTTTGTTGATATCAGCGGTGCGAACCGGGAAGTCACTGAGGGCGTCTCGGCCTTGTTCGCTGCCGCTGTCCTGCTCAGCGTAGGCATCTGGATGCACCAAAAGAGCCTTGCAGGGCGGTGGCAGGAGTACCTGCACGCCAAGCTGACGACTGCGCTGACACGGCGCTCGGCTGTTTTCCTGTTCATGCTGGCCTTTGTCGCGGTGTACCGCGAGGTGTTTGAGACGATCTTGTTCTACATCGCGATGTGGAGCGATCAGGCGTCCACCGCCATCCTCGCAGGCCTGGCGGCGGGAATCGCGGTGTTGGCTGCGGTGGCGTACTGGATGCTGCGCATGAGCAGGCGGCTGCCGATTGGCCGGTTCTTTTCGATCAGCTCGATTCTCATCGCGGTGATGGCGGTCATCCTGATCGGTAAAGGCGTGGCCGCGTTGCAGGAAGCGGGCTGGATCTCTCAAACACCGCTCGCGTTGCCGCGCATCGAGTGGATCGGCCTGTATCCCACCTGGCAGTCGCTGCTGGCGCAGGTATTGGTAGGCACCGCCGCCATCGTGGGGTTCCTCGCCAATGCCCGTTCCGGTGTGCGTAGACAGCCAGGCGCAAACAAGCAATGAAACAACACAGCAGAGGACCAAGACATGAGTGATTGCGGGTGCCACCACGAAGCCAAGAACAAGGAGGAGCGACGCATCCTCTGGATCGCCTTGGTCCTGAATGCAGCGATGGCCGTGATCGGCGGCATTGCCGGCTGGATTGCCCATTCCACCGGGCTGCTGGCTGACGCGCTGGACATGCTGTCTGACGCCACCGCCTATGCCATTGGCCTGGTCGCTATCGGGCGCACGGCGCGCTTCAAGGCCAACGCCGCGTGGGTCAGTGGCAGTGTGCTGCTGGTGCTGGGCGTAGGCGTGCTGGTCGAAGTCGGCCGCCGGGTGATGTACGGCGCCGAGCCGGTCAGCGGTTGGATGATCGGTACCGCTCTGGTCTCGCTGGCCGTGAACCTGAAGGTGCTCCGTATGCTCGCCCCCTTGAAGTCTGGCGAAGTGCATCTGCGAGCGACCTGGCTGTTTACCCGCGCCGATGTGGTGGCCAACGTTGGGGTGATTCTGGCCGGCCTGTTGGTGTGGTGGCTGGCCAGCCCCTACCCGGATTTCGTGATCGGCGCCCTGATCGGCCTGTATGTGATCAAGGAGGCTTTCGAGATCTTGGGTGATGCTCGCCGGGCGCGTGCCGACGCGCGCAAAACGCCTGCATGACAGCGCTTGGCCGGCTGAGCTGTGGCCTGCGCTGGCTGCTGCTGGCGCACTTGGCCGTGGGCCTTGTGACGCAGCCGGTGCTGGCAGTGGTTGGCGAGCTCCATGCTCAAACCCATCTGGCCGCGGCCGACCATGACCCGGCAGTGGCATCACCAGCTTCCGAGCGTGGCGTAGACGCCGCGCTGCACCGGCTACAGCAGCTGGTGCTGTGCTGTAGCCAGGCCGCGCCGGCTCCAGAAATAGTGTTGGCCATTGCTCATATCGGCCGGCATTGGCCGTCGGCGACAGCCCATGCGGACAGATATCGGCATGAGCACCTGCTCGCGCCGTTCCGGCCGCCGATCGCAGGGTGATGCGCGCCGGCGTGCGCCGGATCCCTGTTGGCTATCGAAAATTCTGGAGTACTTCATGCATGTGCGATTGGCGGCCCTGGCCGCGTGGCTACTGTTGAGCGCGGCGGCAACGCCGGCGACAGCAGAAGAGCTGATGACCTTGGACGACGCGTTTGCACGCGTGGCCCAAACCCACCCCGAGCTGCGCCTGGTCGATGCGCGAGCCACGGTGCTCGCTGCCGAGCGCGACCAGGCCGTGCAGCGGCCACCGTGGACGTTGGGGGCGGAGGTTGAAAATGCGCTGGGCACGGGCGCGGCCCGTGGCCTGGACAGCGCGGAGTTGACCTTGAGCCTGAGCTCGGTCCTGGAGCGCGGCGGCAAGCTCGACGCCCGCCGCACCTTGGCCCAAAGCCGGATTGATGCACTGGCCGTGCAGCGCGAGACCAGGCGGCTGGACCTGCTCGCCGAGACGGCGCAGCGCTATTTGGCCGTTGTCGGTGCCGACCGGCAACGCAGCCTGACGAACATGGATGTCGGCCAGCGCCAGCGGACCGTCGCCGCTGCCCGGCAGCGCCTGCAGGCTGGCGCGTCTCCCGAATCGGTGATGCTCACCGCACAAGCAGCACTGGCGAGAGCAGAGTTGACCCGTGATCGGGCCGAGCAGCAGCGCATTGCCGCCCGGCAGCACCTTGCTGCCCTCTGGGGCGAACGTGCTCCGAGCTTCGAGGTGGCCGCGGCGGATCCCATGACCCTGCCGGCGATCGCGTCCATGCAGTCGCTGGCCGAGGAATTGGAGCGCACTCCCGAGTTGGCGCAGTTTGCCGATGCCCGCCGGATCGCGCAGGCACGACTGCAGCTGGCGCGTTCGGCGGCCTCGCCGGACTTGTCGTGGCAGCTGGGCGTGCGCCGCCTGCAGGAGACTGACGACACCGCGCTGGTGGCCAGCCTGTCCATGCCACTGGGCAGCCGCAGCCGCGCGCAGCCGGAGATCCGCGCCGGCGAAGCCGAGCTGGAGGTTCTGACGATCGAGCGCGAGGCCAAGGGCCTGTCGCTGTATTCCACGCTGGTCGAAGCCCATGGTCGCTACACCGTGGCGCAGGCCGAGGTGGCACGGCTGCAAGGCGAGGTGCTGCCGAAGTTGGCCCGGGCTGAGAAGGCCGCCGAGCGCGCCTATCGCGCCGGCGCGATCAGCTACCTGGAATGGGCACAGCTGCAGTCCGAACGCACGGCCATGGCCCAGCAGCAGCTGGACGTGGCGCTCGATGCGCAGCGCGCCCTGATCGAAATTCAACGCCTGACCGGCCAAGCGCTTGTCGCGCCGCCGGCGGCTGCTTCCACCGGAGAGACCCCATGAATCGCTTTTCTTGGACCGCACTGGGCATGGCCCTGATGATGCTGGCCGCCTGCAACGCGTCGGCCCCCAACGAAGCGTCCGAAGGCGGCGCCGCCGCTGAGGGCGAAGAGCACGGCGAGCACGAGGAAGCGCCGCTGGAAACCAAGATTGCCGCCAAAGCTGCGCAGGCAGCGGGTATCCAGGTCGCACCGGCAGGCCCCGGTGAGATTGCTGACGAGCATGAGGTGCAAGGGCTGTTGACCCCGATTGACGGTCGCATCGCGCAGGTCACGGCACGCTTCCCCGGACCGGTCCGCTCCGTGCGTGCGGGCGTGGGTGATCAGGTACGGGCCGGCCAGGCACTGGCCACGGTAGAGAGCAACCTGAGCCTGACCACCTATACCGTCACCGCGCCGATCAGTGGCGTGGTCATGGCGCGCGCGGCCGCCGTAGGCATGGCCGCCGCTGAGGGCGCGCCGCTGTTTGAGGTCGCCGACCTGTCCACGCTGTGGGTGGACCTGCACATCTTCGGCGCCGACGCCCAGCACATCGGTGCTGGCGTGCCGGTGACGGTTACCCGCTTGAGCGATGGCGTCACCGCACAGACCACCTTGGAGCGCGTCCTGCCCGGCACCGCCACCGCCAGCCAAAGCACCATTGCGCGCGGCACGGTGGCCAACACCGATGGCCTGTGGCGGCCGGGGTCGGCGGTCAAGGCGCGGGTCACCGTGGATCGCCAATCGGCAGCGTTGGTGGTGCCGATCACGGCGCTGCAGACCGCAGAAGACCAGGACGTGGTCTACGTGCAGCAGGGCGAAACCTACCACACCCGGCCGGTGAAGCTGGGGCGCCGCGACGCCGAACGCGCCGAAGTGCTGGAAGGCCTCAAGGCCGGTGAACAGGTGGTGGTGGCCCAAAGCTTCCTGATCAAGGCCGACATCGAAAAGTCCACCGTGGAAGAAGAATGAGGCCCGCCATGCTCGAACGCCTCATTGGGCTGTCCATCCGCCATCGCTGGCTGACGCTAGTGCTCACCGCTGCGCTGGTTGCGCTGGGCGTGTGGAGCTACCGTCACCTTTCCATTGACGCCACACCCGACATCACCAACGTCCAGGTCCAGATCAACACCCAGGCCCCGGGTTACTCGCCGCTGGAGGCCGAACAACGGGTCACCTTTGCCATCGAAACGGCCATGGCCGGTCTGCCCAAGCTGGACTACAGCCGCTCGCTGTCGCGCTACGGGCTTTCGCAGGTCACCGTCGTCTTCAAGGACGGCACCGACCTGTACTTTGCCCGCCAGCAGGTCGCCGAGCGCCTGCAGCAGATCGCCTCCCAGCTTCCCGAAGGGTTGGACCCGGAAATGGGGCCGATCTCCACCGGGTTGGGCGAGATCTTCATGTACACCGTGGAGGCCGAGCCCAACGCTCGCAAGCCCGACGGCACCCCGTACACGGCCACGGACCTGCGCACCCTGCAGGACTGGGTGATCCGGCCGCAGCTGCGCACCACGCCCGGCGTCACCGAGGTCAACACCATCGGCGGCTTCGAGCGGCAGATCCACATCACTCCCGATCCAGCTCAGTTGGTGGCGCTGGGCTTCACGTTGAACGACGTGGTCGCCGCGGTCATGCGCAACAACCAGAACATCGGCGCCGGCTACATCGAGCGCAACGGACAGCAGTTCCTGGTGCGCGTGCCGGGCCAGCTAGCCAATCTGGAGGCAATCGGCAACATCGTGCTGGACCGGCGCGATGGCGTGCCCATTCGGGTGCGCGACGTCGCTAGCGTGGGCGAAGGCAAGGAGCTGCGCACGGGCGCGGCCACCCAGAATGGCCACGAGGTCGTGGTCGGTACCGCCTTCATGTTGTTCGGCGCCAACAGCCGGGAAGTCTCCCAGGCGGCCGCGGCCAAGCTGGATGCCGCCAACGCCAGCCTGCCTGCCGGCGTCCATGCCAAGGCCGTCTATGACCGCACCGCGCTGGTGGATCGCACCATCGGCACGGTGTCCAAGAACCTGATCGAGGGCGCGCTGCTGGTGGTGGTGGTGCTGTTCCTGCTGCTGGGCAATGTGCGCGCCTCGTTGATCACCGCGGCGGTGATCCCGTTGGCGATGCTGTTCACCATCATCGGCATGGTGCGTGGCGGCGTGTCGGGCAACCTGATGAGCCTGGGCGCGCTGGACTTCGGCCTGATCGTGGACGGGGCGGTGATCATCATCGAGAACTGTCTGCGCCGGTTCGGCGAGGCGCAGCACGCGCTAGGCCGCCAGCTCAACGATGAAGAGCGCTATGACCTGACCGCCTCGGCCACCGCCGAGGTGATCCGTCCCAGCCTGTTTGGCCTGGGCATCATCGCCGCGGTCTACCTGCCGATCTTCTCGCTGTCCGGGGTAGAAGGAAAAATGTTCCACCCGATGGCGATCACGGTGGTGCTGGCCCTGACCGGCGCCATGGTGTTGTCGCTGACCTTCGTGCCGGCGGCGATCGCCAGCTTCCTGCGCGGCCGTGTGGCTGAGCACGACAACCGCCTGATGCGCTGGTCGCGTGCCCGTTATACGCCGCTGCTGGATTGGGCCCTGCGTCGGCGCGTGGTGGTGCTGGCCGGCGCGGCCGTGCTGGTGGTGGGCTGTGGCGTGCTGGCCACCCGCTTGGGTTCGGAGTTCGTGCCGAGCCTGGATGAGGGCGACATCACCTTGCAGCCCATGCGTATTCCCGGCACCAGCTTGGAGCAGTCGGTGGCCATGCAGGAAACGCTGGAGAAGCGCCTGGCCCAGTTCCCGGAGGTGGCCAACATCTTCTCAAAGATCGGCACCGCCGAGGTGGCCACCGATCCTATGCCGCCGTCGATGGCCGACACCTTCCTGATGCTCAAGCCCCGCGACCAGTGGCCCGACCCGCGCAAGCCCAAGGCCGAGCTGGTGGAAGAGCTGGAGGCGGCGGCCAAGGAAATCCCGGGCAGCAACTACGAGTTCACCCAGCCCATCCAGATGCGCACCAACGAGTTGATCTCCGGCGTCCGTTCGGACGTGGCGGTCAAGGTCTACGGCGACAACCTTGACCAGTTGACGCGCCTGGCCAGCCGGGTCGAGCGGGTCATGCGTAGCGTCCCCGGCGCCGAAGACGTCAAGGCCGAGCAGGTCTCCGGCCTGCCGCTGCTGACCATCACGCCAGATCCGGCGGCATTGGCACGGTATGGCCTGAACCCGGGCGATGTGCAGGAAACGGTGGCCACCGCCATTGGGGGCAGTGTTGCCGGCCAGTTGATCGAGGGCGACCGCCGCTTCGACCTGGTCGTGCGCCTGCCCGAAGCGCAGCGCCAAGACCCCGCTGTGCTGGCAGATCTGCCCATTCCGCTGCCGGCAAGCACCAGTGTCGATGAGTCCAGCCGTCTGGCCGCCGGCGCCAATGGGGGGCCTCGCACGGTGCCGCTGCGGGAAGTGGCGAAGATCCAGGTAGAGCGCGGGCCCAATCAGATCAACCGCGAGAACGGCAAGCGCCGCGTGGTGATCACCGCCAACGTGCGCGAGCGCGATCTGGGCGGGTTCGTCGGCGAGTTGCGCACACGCATCGGCCAGGATGTCGCGCTTCCAGAGGGCTACTGGATCGATTACGGCGGCACCTTCGAGCAGCTGATCTCGGCCACCCAACGCCTGGGCGTGGTCGTTCCGGTGACACTGGCGTTGATCTTCGCTCTGCTATTCATGGCCTTCGGCTCGGCCAAGGATGCGGCCATTGTGTTCAGTGGCGTGCCGCTGGCGCTGACCGGCGGTGTGCTGGCACTGGCTCTGCGCGGGATTCCGTTGTCGATCTCTGCCGGCGTGGGCTTCATCGCGCTGTCGGGCGTGGCCGTACTCAACGGGCTGGTCATGATCGCCTTCATCCGCCGTCTGCGCGAACAGGGCGATCCGCTAGACGACGCTGTGCGCGACGGCGCCCTTGGACGCCTGCGACCGGTGTTGATGACCGCCCTGGTAGCCTCGCTGGGCTTCCTACCCATGGCCTTGAATGTCGGTGCTGGCTCGGAAGTGCAGCGGCCGCTGGCCACTGTCGTCATCGGCGGCATCGTCTCATCCACCGCATTGACCTTGTTGGTGCTGCCGGTGCTCTATCGTTGGCTGCATCGCGACCGAGCTCCCCGCGCCGGTAGCACTGCTTTGGAGTCCCCATGAACGAGCTCAACCTGGAACAGGTCCGTGCGGCGATGTTTACCGACCCGGGCGTGAAAGCGGTGGACGACCTGCGCCTGGTCGCCGGTGAGCATGGCCGTGCGATCGCGGCCACCATCACGGTCGCGGCGCCCTCGGTCGACCTGGACCTGGTGCATGCTGTGATTGCCCAGGTCCTGGCCGATCAATTCGGCATCGATCAGATCATGCTGTGTTTCAACGACCCGGGCCCGGTACCGCCGCCGCCCACCGCGGCGCCGTTAAAGAAGATGTGATCGCAGCCCCTGGCTCTATGCGTCTGCGCTGGCAGGCGCATAGAGCTGATGACCCGGCAACGCGCACGCGCCGGCATACACAAAGGCCACGCTTTGCCGCGCCCGGGTGAAGGCCACGTAGTATTTCGGCGGCGCGGTGATACGCGCTGCATCGGCCGTGCGCAGGTACTGCGTCAACGGCCCGTTCGGAAAGATGAGGACCCGACTGTAGGTGCGGCCCTTGCACTGCCCAAAGTTCACCGCCGGCAGTCCGTCGCACGCCTGCCGCCGGTCATGCCGGAGCACGGTGGGGGCGAACTCCTGCATGTACGCGGCCACATCCCCTGGAGCGACGAGGTAGATGCCATCGTGTCCGGTGACCTCGCCATTGCCTGATTGGGTCCGCGGCATCTGCGGATAGAGCGTGTCAGCCATATCGCACAGGGCCTGGACGCAGCGCAGACTGGTGAGGCGGTGATCCAGCCGGCATAAGCCGTCGGCCTCCCAAATCTGAAACAGCGCTGCCAGATTCGGACCACGGTATTGGCTGTACCTTTGCGCATAGTTGGTCGCATACGTGGCTTGGCGCGTATCGCCTACCAACGTGATGGCAATCTCGCTCTTCAACAGCCGTTCGACCAGATCCAGATCAAAGCCGGCCAGATCCTGGACTTCGTCGATGTAGAGCTCGTCGTACATCGCCGCCAATCGCGCCACGACCTGGCCTTGGGTCAGCTCATCGCAGCGCACAGCGAAATCGGCCGCTCGGTCCGAATACATCCGGTTGCCCGCCAGGTAGTGGCGCGCCACCTGGGTGCGTGGGGCGCGGTTGTTGGTGACACCTTCTACGAACAGGATGGTCTCGATGCGAGGCTCAGGGCAAAGCGCAGCCTGGTACGGGCGAATGCACTGGCGCAGCAGAAAGCCATACCAGCTGTGCAAGGTGACATGCGCGGGGACCGCGCCTGCGTGGGCCTCAAACGAGCGCCGGATCTCTTCCAGGTTTTCCAGCGTGTAGGTGACAATCGCGATGCGGCGCTCAGGTCGCTCCAAGGCCTGCCGGACCAGCAACGTGGTCTTGCCCGAGCCGGCTGCCGAGAGCAGGACCCGGTTAGGTGATGGCACGCTGGACATAGTCCGGGAACCTGATCGAGTGCGGGCTATTGAAAATCGCCAAGGCCGTATCGGTCTTATGGCCCTTCATGTACTTGAGCAGCGCCACCTCATCGGCAAAGGCCTTGCCCAGCACGGTATTGAGTTCGGCCAGCGAGTTGGCTTTGATCAGCTGCTCTTCCAGCGAAGGGGCGCTCTCGTCGGAATCGTAATAGATCGCGTTGATGTGCTCGGCATAGCGCTCTTGCACAACTGCGATATCACCGTCGTTGTCGGTGATCACCTTGGCCTGAATCCTCAGTCGATCGGCAATCTGCAAGAAGCGTTTGAATGCCAACGACTTGACCGAAATGATGTCTACGCCGTGAGCCATCGGCGCCACGCCGTGATGGTCACTGTAGGCACGCTGCACGATCAGTTCGTCGGAAGGGCCTTCCACCAGGATCGCCTGCTTGGCCAGGATCAACCGCAGCGTGTCGTGGCCCGGCAGCTTCATGAAATAGTCGTGGGTATCGCTGGGCAGCTGGTCCAGCTTCATCTGGCCTTGCGCGCTGAACAGGATCACGTTGTCCACGCCCAGCTTGTTCAACACGAAGCTGCTGTGGGTGGCGATGATCACCTGCTGGGCGGTGGAGAGGGCCGCAATCTTGTCGATCAGCTGGGTCATGCTGGAATAGGACAGATGGTTCTCCGGCTCCTCGATCAGCAGCACGTGAGCCGCGCCGGCCGCGTGCATCGCCAGCTTCATCTTCACCGCGCTTTGCTCGCCCTTGCCGGCCTGGGTGAACGGGAGCTCATCCAGGTAGGGTGACAGGCTGGTTTCCCACGTTGAGCGCGGCGATGTGTCCACGCCTACCGTCAATGCCCTGTGGCTGATGTCCCCGGTGTGCTCGGTCAAGTAGGCATTGATCGCTGCCACATCCGCTTCTTCGGAAAAGCTCTGCCGCATGCGGCGGAAGCTCAGCGACAGCGAGACGCGCTGCGCAGGCGTCAGTGCCTGCTCGATGATGCCGGCGATATAGCGATCGGCACCGGACAAGGTCTTGATGCCGTGCGTGTCGATGATGGTCGAGTCGAACGGAATACTACGGGCGGTGACGCCATTGTTGGCGAAGGAGTACCAGCGCACCGTGTAGTACTCCACCGGCAGGCTGACCGCGCCCTGGTGCTGCTGCAGGTAGGCGTTGAACTCCTCGCGGTAGTCGTCGTTGAGCTCGACCAGCAGCCGGATGCCGGCGGTATCCAGACGCAGGGAGTTGTTGGTGCCGCGTAACGACGCCAGCGCGGCGTCGGCGCCCAGATAGGCTTCGATGGAGATCCGTGGCGGCGAGGCCGGCGTGCCCGTGGCAAGCGCTCCCAAGTACTCCTGCACCGTGGGCTGGTGGAACAGGTAGGGCGTGAGCTCGTAGGCAAGATTGCGCCCATGCAGCTGGCCGGTGACCACCGCGTGGATGGCCTCCAGCAGGGTGGATTTACCGACCTCGTTGTCGCCCACCACCAGGTTCATGTGGGCATTGAGGGGCAGGTCCAGATGGCGAAACGACTTGAAGTTGTCGATGACGATACGTTCGATCGGCATGCACAGTCCTATGATGGCCAACGGGCTCGGTGGCGGAGCCTGCCTGCACCCTGGCTGGCCTCCTTTCCGCTCTGGGCCATACTACCCAGCGATCGCCGGCCCTGGGCGGTTTCGTACTGCTTGGGACGCCGGGAAGGGTCAGAATCCGCCTTACGCGGGATAATTCAATATTATCCCGTATAACTATTTTCGCCGACGAGCGGTCGTCTACCTGCTTTAATAGTATGTAATTACATGGTATGTAATACATTACGAAATAAAGTGAGGTGGCACGATGGCGCGCGCAGGACTCTATAAGAGTGACGTCCAGAAGGCGCGCGACGCGCTGCTGGCCCAACGCAAGAAGCCGTCAGTCGACGCGGTGCGAGTGGCCTTGGGCAACACGGGCTCCAAGACCACGATCCACCGCTACTTGCGTGAACTGGAAGGAGAGGAAGGCGGCGGTCCGGCGAGGACGGTAGCCGTTAGTGATGCTTTGCAGGACTTGGTTGCGCGCTTGGCCTCGCGGCTCCAGGAGGAAGCAGAGGCCATCCTCACCCAGGAGCGTGAGCGCCATCAGGCTGAGCTCCACAGTCGGCAACAGGCGCTTTCCGGTGCCCAAGAGGAGGCTGCCGCCTTGAGCAGTCGGCTGCAGCGCACCGAAGCAAGCCTGCACCAAGAGCAAGCTGCTCACGCCCTCCTTCAACAGAATCTAGGTGACAGGATCGCGGAAATCGCCCAGTTGAACGAGCGCATCGCTGGCATGACGGTGCGGCTGGCTGATCATGAGGCGCATACGCGTTCTCTGGAGGACAAGCATGCCCATGCCCGGGAAGCGCTTGAGCACTACCGCACTTCAACCAAAGAGCAGCGTGAGCAAGAGCTTCGCCGTCACGAGCATCAGGTCCAAGAGCTGCAAGTAGCCTTACGTCAGGCCAATGAAGCCTTGGGCGCGAAGAATCAGGAGCTGTTGGTGCTGAACCGCGACAATGGTCAATGGCTGGAGCGCCACGGGCGGATTGAGCGTGAGCTTGCCCAGCTACGACAGGCCCACGAAGGCCAACACAGCGAGGTCGTGGCGTTGCGCCAGACCGCGACGGACTATTTGGCACTGCAGGAGCGCTGGAAGACTGACGCCAAGACCTTGGATACCATGCGCAACGAGCTAGCTCAAGTTCAAGACACCCTTGCGCGGGAGCGTGAGCGCCGCGAGAGCGCTGAAGCCGATGCGTTGCGTGCCAATGCACGTCTTGAAGCGCTAGAGCCTCTACTGAATCAACTGACGCCAGCACAAAATGCGGTGAAGAAAACTCGGCGCGGCCATGCGCAAGATGGGGGAGCCGACTGACGAGGCTGCTCGTTTGTCTGCTAGCGGCTGGGGTGGCGCTCACCTGTCCAGTACGCCCATTCCATAGGGACGACCCAATCTACAAACAGTTTGGCTACTGAGGACTCCGGTGCCAAATGATAGGGCTTGAACATGCCTTGCTCGGGCGAACTGGTCATCAGGTAGCGCAGGCGCTTCTGGACCTCCTGAAAGATGGCTTCCCGCACATGGGCGCTGTCGTGCACGCCAAGACGCATCGCCACCGAGGCACCTTGGCGTACCGCCGCCCAGCAGCAGTAACGCCACCGCGCGATCGGCAAGCCCCGCGGTCCGGATTGAAAGACGAACCCCACATCACGTGCCCAGCCTGGGTCGAAGTGATGTTTGAGCAATTGCTGCTCCAGAAACTGCTCGGTCTCCCAGAGTGCAAGTTCATCCCACAGCTCCAGTTTCGCGTCCGCCAAGTCTACATCGTGTGCCATATCGCCGAGTTGGTCTTCCAGCACCGGGAGCAGGTGCCTGCGCTCGTGGGTAGACCAGGCGAAAGCCCATTGCAGATCTTCGATGGGCGTGACCTCGGCATCGGGGCGGATCTGCCATCGATCCGCTGGCCAGGGAACTTGGATCAAGGCCAAGTCTCGCAGCGTGTCCAGCACCAGCAAGGTGGAGCGGCGTGTGGGCGCCACCGGTAGGCGTCGTAGCTGCGCGGCTAACAGTGCGGCTAGGAAAAGGGTGCCACGAAGGCCCAACTCCTCGATGCTGGCGACCCCAGATGGCGTCATTGACGAGGTTCCGGGCATGCGGTTTCCGGGGATGAGGGAGCGGCGTGGCTCCTGGGGGGGGGGCGGCGCTACCGGTGTCGCCGGTTGCCTCAAAGCTAAGAATATCTTAGTATGCAAGGCTGGGTACATCCGCCATCCTTATGGGGTCTCCATGGGGTGCGCGCGTGACTTTGTCCGTCGACTCAACACCGACCTTCGCTCGACGCCTCAAACAAGCCCGCCTGCACACGGGTTTGTCGCAGAAGGAGTTGGGCATCCGGGCCGGTCTGGATCCTCACGTGGCCAGCCCCCGAATCAACCAGTACGAGCGTGGCAAGCACGAGCCCATGCTGGAGATTGCTGAGCGGTTGGCCCAAGCGTTGGGGATCCCCGCCGCCTTCCTTTACACCGACGATGATCTGCTGGCCAAGTTGCTCCTGCGCTGGGGCTCGCTAAGCAAGCAGCAGAAGCGCGAGTTGGTGAAGCTGATCGAGGCCACGCCCGAGAAGTAAACCGAACAAGCGCTCGCCCTATGGGCAACTCTTCGCCTCAACCCGCCCTTTGGGCGCTTCTGGAGGGAGCTGCAGTGTCCGCGGCTAGTGCGACTGACAAGTCGCGACATCTCAGGCTTACTTGAGATTTTGTTCACGACCGATACACACGCGCCTTGTCTAAAGTGATATACCATGTCGCCCGTGTCAGCCTCCTCACTTCTACTGCGACTGTTCCTGATCGCCATGCTCGTGCTTAACGGCGCGTGGTCGGCGTTTGCGTCCGTCAGTATGAACCCGGTCATGGAAGAGCAGGCCAGCGAAGTGGCTGCCGCGGTGCAAGTCGACGAAGACTGCTTCGCCCATCACAGTGCTGAGCATCATCCCGATGCCACATCGATTGAAAAGGCTGGCACTGGGCATGGCGACCATGCCGGTCCCGACTGTTGCAAGTCTTCTGCGTGCCGGTGCGCCTGCGTACACGCTTGCGCGAGCGCACTTCCTGCGCGCCTGCATGTTTCGGTGCAACTGGCCTTGGGCCTGGATGTCATGCCGCTGCCCCTAGGGCATGCGGCACCTGCCTTGCCTCATCTGATCCGACCACCGATCGGCTAAGCGTCCCTAGGCGCCGCAATGGCGCCGTTGGTGTGGCTTGCATGCCTGTTTAGGCCAGCCGCCCGCTCTGTACCACCGCCCGCCGGTGGCAACACGACGCTTGGAGCATTTTCATGTCGCATGATGATTTTCGTGGTCCACGCGGTGGACCGCTGCTGCCTTCGCGGCGGCGATTTGTCCAAGGCTTGGCCTTGGGAGGCGCAGTCGCAGGATTAGGTTTCTGGCCCAAAGCCAGTTGGGCGCTCAAGGGGCCGGGACAACCCAACGTACTATCGGGCACTGAGTTTGACCTGACCATTGGCGAGACGCCGATGAACTTCACCGGCAAGACCCGCACCGCGATCACGGTCAACGGGTCCGTTCCGGCGCCGTTGCTGCGGTGGCGGGAAGGCACCACGGTCAACTTGCGCGTCTCTAATGCATTGCCCGCTAACTCCATCCATGGCGCGGACACCTCCATCCATTGGCACGGCATCATTTTGCCGGCCAACATGGACGGCGTGCCGGGTCTGAGCTTTGACGGTATCGGACGTGGTGAGACCTACCACTACCGGTTCACCCTGCATCAGGGCGGAACCTACTGGTACCACAGCCACTCAGGGTTCCAGGAACAAGCCGGGCTCTATGGCCCGATCGTCATCGACCCATTGGAGCCGGAGCCCTTCAGTTTCGATCGCGACTACGTCGTGATGCTGAGCGATTGGACAGACCTGGACCCGACGGCCCTGTTCGATCGTTTGAAGAAGATGCCGGGCCATGACAATTACTACAAGCGCACGGTCGGCGATTTTGCGCGCGATGTGAAGCGCAACGGCCTGTCGGCCACGTTGGAAGATCGCAAGATGTGGGGCGTGATGCGGATGACGCCCACGGACCTGTCCGACGTCAACGCCAACACCTACACCTACCTGATGAACGGCACGACCTCACTGGGCAACTGGACCGGTTTGTTCCGCAGTGGCGAGAAGGTGCGCCTGCGTTTCATCAATGGCTCTGCCATGACGTACTTCGATGTGCGTATTCCGGGGCTGAAGATGACCGTGGTGGCGGCAGATGGCTTGTATGTCCATCCGGTTTCCGTCGACGAGTTCCGCATCGCGGTAGCAGAAACCTTCGATGTGATCGTGGAGCCCTCCGGGCAGGACGCATTCACCATCTTTGCCCAAGACTCCGGTCGCACCGGCTACATCAGCGGCACGCTCGCTGTGCGCGAAGGATTACGCGCGCCCGTTCCGTCTGTGGATCCCCGGCCGCTGCTGACGATGGCAGACATGGGCATGGATCATGGGTCGATGGATATGTCTGGCGGCAGCAAGGGCATGGAAGGCGGCTGTGGTGCGGCCATGGGCATGCCTGGCATGACCCCACCTGTCAGCGGTAACGCGACCTCGGCCCATGCAGGCCATGCGATGCCCGCCGCCGGCGATGGTGCCATGGCAGGCATGCAGCACGGGGGCATGCAATCACACCCTGCTAGCGAGACCAACAATCCCCTGTTGGACAACCAAGCCATGAGCGTGAGTTCGCGCTTGGATGATCCGGGCAATGGCCTGCGCGATAACGGCCGTCATGTGCTGACGTATTCCATGCTCAAGAGCACCTTTGAAGACCCTGACGGACGCGACCCCGGTCGCGAGATCGAGCTGCATCTGACCGGACACATGGAGAAATTCTCCTGGGGCTTCAACGGTCAGAAGTTTTCCGATGTCGAGCCGCTGCGGCTGAACTACGGCGAGCGTATGCGCATCGTATTGGTTAACGACACGATGATGACCCATCCCATCCATTTGCACGGCATGTGGAGTGACGTGGAGGACGACAACGGCAACTTCATGGTGCGCAAGCACACGGTGGATATGCCGCCAGGTAGCCGACGCACGTATCGCGTGCGTGCCGATGCGTTGGGCAGCTGGGCGTTCCATTGCCACCTGCTTTATCACATGGAAGCCGGAATGATGCGCACGGTGAGGGTCGACGAATGAACATCAATAGACGCGATACCACCCTGACTGCGCTGACGGCTATCTCGCTGGCCCTGGCCAATGCGGCCAGCGCCCAATCTATGCAGCACGGCTCCATGCAGATGGAGCAGGGCGCGCAGACCCAGACTCAGGATCACTCTGCACATCAGGCACCGACATCAAAACCTGCGCCAGCCCAAAAGCCTGCAACACCGGCCAAGACGAGCGAAGCGACGATCGATCATGCGGCGATGGGCCACGCCGAGCCGCAGGCTAACGCAGCCGAGCCTGCCATGCAGGGCATGGACCATTCGCAGATGGGGCACGGCTCGCCCGCGAGCACACCTGCGGCGCCCACAGCGCAGGCGCAGTCGATGCAGGGCATGGATCACAGTCAGATGGCACAGCCCGCTGCAGCCGACACCTCCGGCACGGCCACGCCTGCGATGCAGGGGATGGACCATTCGCAGATGGGCCATGATTCGCCCGCGCCCGCTACACCAGAAGCGGGAATGCAATCGATGGAGGGCATGGACCACAGTCAGATGGGACACGGGCCTGCAGCGCCAACGCAGCCGCGCACCCCGATTCCCGCGGTGACGGACGCGGATCGCAAGGCGGCCATCGCGCCGGAACACGCGCATCCGGTGCATGACAACTCGATCAAGAGCTACGTGCTGCTCAATCGCCTGGAAACCTGGGATGCCGATCCGGGCACCGGGCTGGGCTGGGAGGGCCAGGGCTGGATCGGTACGGACCTCAATCGCGTCTGGCTCCGCAGTGAAGGCGAACGCACGGATGGTCAGACCGAGTCGGCTGATCTGGAAGTGCTTTACGGCCGCAGTATCTCCACGTGGTGGGATGTGGTGGCCGGTGTGCGTCATGACTTCAAGCCTGGGGCATCGCAGAACTTCGCCGCTATCGGTGTACAGGGCTTGGCGCCGATGAAGTTCGAAGTGTCCGCCACAGCCTATCTCGGCGAAGGGGGCCAGACTGCCGCCAATGTCGAGGCCGAGTACGAATTGCTGCTAACCAACCGGCTGATCTTGCAGCCGCTGGTGGAAGTCACCGCCTATGGCAAGAACGATCCATTGCGCGGGATAGGTTCGGGTCTGAGTGCCGCTGAGGCGGGGCTACGACTTCGCTATGAGTTCACCCGAAAGTTCGCTCCCTACATCGGCGTGGTGTACGAGCGCGCGTTTGGCAATACCGCAGACATGCGACGCGAGCATGGCGAGTCCTTTGAAGACACGCGCTTGGTCATCGGCCTTCGTACCTGGTTCTAAGGGGAACTGACAATGAAATCCAACAAAAAGATGTGGGTATGGCTCGGTGCCGGCGTGGCATTGGTTGCGGTGGTCGCAACCGCCACGCTCTCTCTGGGCGTGTACAACGTGGCCGCCGACGATCCGCATAGTCGCCCGGTGTATGCGCTACTTGAAACGGCGCGCGAGCGTTCCATTGAGGTGCGCGCCGCCAAGCTTCAGCTACCCACGAACCTTGATGATCCTGAGCGTATCCGCCAGGGTGCGGGCAACTACAACGCCATGTGCGTGACCTGCCATCTTTCACCAGACGCGGCGGCCAACGAGATGAGCAAGGGCCTGTACCCCGCGCCACCGAACCTAAGCAAACAGCCGGTCGCTCCAGCTGAGGCGTTCTGGGTGATCAAGCACGGCATCAAGGCCAGCGGCATGCCCGCTTGGGGCGGCAGCATGGACGATGAGTTCATATGGAACATGTCGGCCTTCCTGCAGAAGTTGCCCACGCTGGACGCGACTGCGTACAAGGAACTTGTCGACAGCAGCGAGGGCCATTCGCATGGCGGCGGCGAGACGCAAGGCCACCATGACGACGAAAAGGCCGAGGATCACCCTGCCTTATTCGAGCCGGGCAACAACTCCATGCCGCATGCGCACCCGCCGGGCGTGGACGACGATCACCACGGCCCGACACCCAGCGACACGGAAGTCGGGTTGGTGAGCCACGGCCATCCCGACGGCAAGGTGGAGTCGCACCCTGCACCACACACGCCCGTGGCCGATGACGGCCATGCGCACCCCCATTGATCTTCTTGGAGCCCACGCAATGAACGCAACAGCAATCTCGTTCACCCTCGCACTGGCACTGGCCGTCGTGTCCCCCGCAATGGCGCAGGCGACACAGCCGCACGCACATCACCCCGCTGCCGCGGCATCTGCGGACGTCGACGTCCCAGTCACTGCAGAGGCCGCGGTCGCCGTAGCGGAGCGTTTCAACAGGGCCCTGTCTAGCGGCGATCTGGCCACGGTCGAAGCCCTGCTCGCTGCCGACGTTCTCATCCTCGAGTCCGGGGGCGCCGAACGCAGCCGCGAGGAATACATGGGCCATCACGCAGTCAGCGATGCGGCGTTCCTCAAGGGCGCCCATCGCCAGCTGCTCCGTCAGCGCGCACGAGCCGCTGGCGAGTTCGCGTGGGTCGGAACCGAAAGCGAGTTGCATGCCCAGAAGGACGGCCAGCCACTGACCGTCCAGAGCGACGAGACGATGGTGCTGAAGGAGACCGCGGACGGCTGGCGGATCGTCCACATCCACTGGTCCTCGCGGACCAAGCGCTGAGTCGAGAGATTGAAATGACTACGCTCACATTGCACCGTCTGACTTTTGTGGTCCTTGCCGTGGCTGGTCTGGGTGCTTGCACCCAGGATGCTTCATCCGCGCAACCCACAACCTCGCCCTCCGCACAGGTTGTCGTCCAATCAGCCGACGCGACTCCAGCAGCCCTGCCACGCATGACCGTCCACAAGACCCCGACCTGCGGGTGCTGCGGTGTCTGGATCGACCACGTGCAGAAGGCGGGATTCACCGTGGATGTGCACGACATGGATGACCTGGGTCTGGTCAAGGAGCGGTTGGGTGTCCCCTATGCAAAGGGCTCCTGCCACACGGCCGAGATCGGCGGATACGTCATCGAAGGCCACGTTCCGGCCGCGGACATCAAGCGTCTCCTCGAAGAAAAGCCGAACGCACGCGGCCTGGTCCTCCCAGGGATGCCGCTTGGTTCTCCGGGCATGGAGGTCCCGGAGGGACGCCAGCAGCCGTTCACGGTCGAGCTGATACATCGCGACGGAACCACTGAACCGTTCGCACAGCACTGATCCGTCGCAGCAACAGGGGACGGTGTTGCGGGCGCGCCGATTCTCGCCCGCGAGGAAGAAGGAGAACTACATGACTCACCATTCCGCAGCACACCGGCCCCAGGCCATGAACGAGTGCATCGACAACTGCACGCAATGCCATGCGATCTGCCTGGAGACCATCAACTACTGCCTGACCAAAGGAGGTGTTCACGCGGCCCCGGAGCACATCGCCCTGTTGGCGACGTGTGCCGATACCTGCGCAACCAGTGCCGACGCGATGCTGCGCGGTGCCAGCGTTCACGACGTGGTTTGCGGTGCCTGCGCGGAGATCTGCCGCCAGTGCGCCGATGCATGCGACGCCATGAACGACCCTGAGATGACGCGCTGCGCCGAAGTTTGTCGCCGCTGCGCGGAAAGCTGCAGCGCCATGGCAGCGTAATGCGTCGAGGATCCCGCCTGAGCCGGTGGGATCCTCGTCTCGCGAAAGCGGAAGTATCAAGAAAATCCGACAAATCGTGGTTTCAGTGACAGTCCGACATCTAACGCTTGTCGCATCGAACACAGCGCGGCCCCTCCCGAACGGGCTTTGCATCACATTCCAATGAGGATTTATCCATATGAAGTCGTCCAACGTCATTCGCTCCTTCGCGCTCGTCCTCGCAATCGCGGCCGGGCAGTTTTCGCTGCAGGTCGCGCACGCCCACGCCGCGCTGCAGCAGTCCACACCGGCGGCAAATGCGGTGGTGGCCTCGCCAGGCCAGATCGATCTCGTGTTCAACGAGACATTGATTCCGCGGGCGTCGCGTCTCAAGTTGCTCATGAAGCACGGCAGTTCCACCATGCAGATCGAGAATTTCACGACCGAGATCGTCAACAACGGCAAGACCCTGCGTGCCAAGTTGCCTGGACCGCTGGCTCCGGGCGTCTATACCGTGGAATACCGCGCCGTCGGTGGTGACAACCACCCCATGCCGGGCAGCTTCAGCTTCACGGTGCGCTGAGGAGTCGCGAATGTTCGACCTGTCGGCTTATGCACTGAGATTCTTGGAATACCTTGTCATCATGGTTCTTTTCGGGGTTCCACTCTTCGGTTGGTACGGGTCGCGTCGATCGGCACTCGCCGACGCCTTGGCCGGGTGGTCACTCATGGGCGTTCTATTGGCGGGTGCCGTAGCCGGTCTCGTGCTCACCGGGCTCGATGTCGTCTTCAAGACCGCGGGCATCATGGGAATGCCGCTTGCCGAGGTTGATCGCGCATCGCTTGGCTGGTATCTGCTCGAGACGTCCGCGGGCCGGGCAGCCATGGCGAGAGGCGCGCTGCTGGTCGCCCTGATGTTCGTGCTCGGATGGCATCGTCGCCGCGGGAAGGTGGAGACCGCCTTCCCGCTGGGGGCGATGCTGGCGGGCGGCGCACTCGCTTCGCTGGCATGGAACGGCCACGCCGCCGCTGGCGAGGGCTTGGCAGGCGCGGTCCGGCTTGCTGCAGGCATCGTCCATCTTCTCGCGGCAGGCGGCTGGATCGCAGCGGTCCTGATGTTCCTTGCCATGCTGCTGCGCGGCAAAGAGACGAACGGCAGCGGGCGTCTGCGATCAACGCATGACTTTCTGCATGGTTTTTCGACGCTGGGAACGATCTTCGTTGGTGCGCTCATCGTGTCCGGCATCGCGCACTACGGGGATCTCACCGCGTGGTCGTTTTCGGCCCTGTTCCAGAGCACCTACGGGAAGTTGCTGCTTTTCAAACTGGCCCTGTTCGCTGGAATGCTGGGTTTGGGAGCGCTGCACCGATGGACGCTGGTGCCGCGCTTGGAACGAGCGCTGACCAGCGGAGATCCCGCGCAGGAGGTGCGGGCTTTGCGGCAGAGTGTTACGGCTGAGGCCGCGCTGGCCATCTTGATCCTGATTGTTGTTTCAGTGCTCGGGACGCTCAGCCCCGAATAGCTGTGTAACCCGCAATGGCACACTGCCTTGGCAGTCCATCCCCACTAAAGCGAGCATCGGCATGAACTCACCGTCGTCCCATGACCATCACCATTCTGCAGGCGCAGCCCCTGTCGAGGCTGCGGATGGACGGGTCATCACCAATCCCGTCCGCTATACGGACGATGCTCCCCAGCAAGTTGAAGTGACCGCCCCAGCAGCGGTGGCCCAACCCAGCGGTACCCACGCCACGGTCTACACCTGCCCGATGCATCCGCAGATTCGTCAGCCAGGTCCCGGCACCTGTCCGATCTGCGGCATGGCGCTGGAGCCGGAGATGCCCTCGCTGGAGGAGGACGACAATCCAGAGTTACGCGATTTCACCCGAAGGTTCTGGTGGACGTTGCCTTTGACGTTGATCGTCCTGGTCTTGGCCATGCTGGGACACCGTCTGCCCGGCTTGTCCACGCAGGCGCGCACCTGGATTGAGCTCGTGCTGAGCGCCCCGGTGGTGCTCTGGGCGGGGTGGCCTTTCTTTGAGCGCTGCCTACAGTCCATCGGCAATCGCAGCCCCAACATGTGGACGCTGATCGGCATCGGCGTGGCCGCCGCGTTTGGCTACAGCGTGGTGGCCACCGTGGCACCGGACCTGTTTCCGGACTCTTTCCGCGAGCATGGACGGGTAGGGGTCTACTTCGAGGCGGCAGCGGTCATCGTCTCGCTCACCCTGCTCGGACAGCTGCTGGAACTGCGGGCGCGTTCCAAAACCTCGGCGGCCATCAAGTCCCTGCTGGGATTGGCGCCCAAGACGGCTCGCCGCGTCAAACCCGATGGGGGCGAAGAGGACGTTGCGCTGGATCACGTGCACGTGGGTGATCTGCTTCGCGTACGACCGGGCGAGAAGGTGCCGGTCGATGGGGAAGTCATCGAAGGCCGCGCCAGTGTCGATGAGTCGATGCTGACCGGTGAACCCATTCCGGTGGAGAAGGCTGTCGGTGATCACGTTATAGGCGCCACGCTCAACGGGACGGGCGCCTTAGTCATCCGGGCGGACAAAGTCGGATCCGGGACGGTACTGGCGCAGATTGTGCAGTTGGTAGCCCAAGCCCAGCGCTCCCGCGCGCCGATGCAGCGTATGGCGGACAAGGTGGCGTACTGGTTTGTCCTGGCCGTGCTGGCCACGGCGGTGCTCACGTTCTTCGGATGGGGTCTGTTTGGACCCGAACCGTCCTGGACCTTTGCCGTCCTCAATGCCGTATCGGTTCTGATCATTGCTTGCCCGTGTGCCTTGGGTTTGGCTACCCCCATGTCGATCATGGTCGCCACTGGCCGCGCTGCGCAGGTCGGGGTCCTGTTCCGCGATGCTCAGGCGATCGAGCAGCTACGTCTGATCGACACGTTGATCGTGGACAAGACCGGTACGTTGACCGAGGGGCGTCCAGCCTTTCGCGACACGCTCTCCAACGCCGGCTTCGACGCCGATCAGATCCTTTGTTTGGCCGGCAGCTTGGAGCAGGGCAGTGAGCACCCCTTGGCCGAGGCCATCGTGGCTGAAGCCCAGCGACGTGGCTTGAACCTGGTGGCCGCCCAAGATTTTGATTCGCTCACCGGCCAAGGCGTCCGCGGGCGCGTGTCCGATCAGGATGTCGTGCTCGGCAACCAAAGCCTGATGGCGTCGGTTGGCGCCGATGTAGCACCTTTGCAAAGCAGCGCCGAGCGTCTTCGGAAAGAAGGCGCTAGCGTGATGTTCCTGGCGGTCAATGGTCGGTTGGCCGGCGCCATTGCGGTGGCTGATCCCATCAAAGCCACGACCTTGCCTGCCTTGAACCTGCTACGTGCCGATGGCCTGCACGTGGTGATGGCCTCCGGTGACGCACAGGCGACGGCCGAGGCCGTGGGGCGCACGCTGGGCATCGAGGATGTGCGTGGTGGCGTCAAGCCGCAGGACAAGGCCGACCTGGTCCAGCAACTCAAAGCCCAGGGTCGTCGCGTGGCCATGGCTGGCGATGGCATCAACGATGCGCCGGCCCTGGCGGCAGCCGATGTGGGCATCGCGATGGGGACGGGCACGGATGTGGCCATGTCCAGCGCCCAGCTCACCCTGGTCAAGGGTGATTTGAGGCGCATCGTGCAAGCCCGTGCCATCTCGTCTTTGACGGTGGCCAATATGAAGCAGAACCTGGGCTTCGCCTTCGTCTACAACGCCATCGGCGTGCCTATCGCCGCCGGCTTGCTGTATCCCAGCTTCGGCCTTTTGCTCAGTCCGATGATGGCGGCCCTGGCCATGAGCCTGAGCTCGGTTTCGGTGGTCACCAATGCCCTGCGTTTGTCCGGCTCCACCGTTGTTGCCACCCCCCACCCTGACCGCGCCGATGAGCCTGCGCGCGGCCATTCCTGTCACTGATGGCTCATATCCCACAAGGAGTACTGCAATGAAGCGTTATGCCTCCCTCTCGATGATGGCCTTGTTCCTGATGGCGGGCGCGGCCTTCGCCGGCGGCCAGACCACCACGCCCACCACCGACCACGGTCAGCACAAGCCGGCGGCGGCCGATGCCGATTTCACCAAGCTCGATGCCAACAAGGACGGCTCGCTGTCCAAGGAAGAACTGGCCAAGCACAAGCTGGCGCCGCACTTTGGCATGCTCGATAGCAACAAAGATGGCAAGCTGAGCCCGCAGGAATTCGCTGCCGGCAAGGGTATGTAAGTGTTCTCAGCCCGGGAGCTGTTCCAACAGTTCGCGGGTTCTTCCGCCGTTCTGCCATTCCCACGGAGATTGTTATGTCCTCTTCGCACGGTACGCACGAAAACGCGCAAGACCCGCAGTCCCAGCACGCAAAACCGCACGCCTCACACCAACCTGCCCACCAGGCACAACAAGGGCATCAAGGCCATTACGGCCGCCTGTTGTTGATGATGGGCCTGTCTTTCGTGGCCATGTACGCATTGATGTACGCAATGGTCGATCAGTGGGCTAACGTCTATAACAACGTGAACCAGTTCTACATGGCGGGCCTGATGGCCGCTCCCATGCTGCTGATCGAGCTGTGGCTAATGTCCAGCATGTACCCCGATCGCCGACGCAATCTGATTCTGGCTGGTCTGACGGTGGCGTTCATGCTGTTCTGCTGGTGGGGCATTCGCACTCAAGCAGCGGTCACTGACAAACAGTTCATCCGTTCGATGATTCCCCACCACGCTGGCGCCATCCTGATGTGTGAGGAGAATCGTCTGAAGGATCCTGAGTTGGTGAAGCTCTGCCAGGACATTATTACCTCGCAGACACAGGAGATCGCGCAAATGAAGCAGTTGCTGGCTGAGCGTTCCCATTAGCTCACTGCCTTTTGCCAGCCGATATCACTTCACTGAGCCTGCGCACTGACCATTCGGTGGATCAAACGCGCGGCCACACGTGCGGTGGCTTGATCCGGATCCAGGGGCGGACACAGTTCCGCCACGTCGACCACACGTACCTTGCCCGAGGCCATGACCAGATCCAGCAGGGCTTCCAGGACCTCCAGACTCACCCCGCGTGGGTTGGGGGCGCTCACGCCCGGGGCCACCACCATTGAGTACGCCGGCAAGATCACCAGCGGCTTGGGTAGCTACACCCAGTGGCGTGGCTTGGGCTCACTGCGTATGGGCAAGAACCGTTGGACCGGCGTCTATTCGGCGCAGTACATCGGCAGCGCGGACGACATCATCGCCGTGCCCGACACGATCGGCTCGCATGTGTCCAGCGTGGTGTACCACAGCCTGCAACTGAGCTACGGCATCAAGAAGAAGTGGGATATCTCCGCCGGCGTTGAAAAAGTGCTCGATAAGAAGGCGCCGTTCGTGAAGAACAACCCCAACACCGACACCGACACCATGACGTACGACTTGCTGGGTCGTCGCTGGAATGTCCGCTTTGGTTACCACTGGTAAGCCACGATCACGAGGAGCTACACATCATGAGAAACACGCAACTATCCGCCACACTACTGCTGTTCGCTGTGGCCGGCAGTGCCGGTGCGCACGACCTGTTTGTCGCTTTCTCCAAGCCTGGCACCGCAGCGGGCGAGGCGAACACAGCGTTGGTGAACAATGGCACCTTCGATGAAAGTGCAGGTGCAGTCACCCGAGCGCGTCTACAGGACGTTTCGCTGAGTCAGGGCGGCGCTAAGGCTGCACCGGACTTGGCCAGTTGGAAAGAGGTCGGCAAGCAGAGCCAGCTCACCGTGCATCCGGCGGGCGAGGGCACCTATCTGCTGGGGGTCTCGACGATGGCCTCCACCAGCACGCGTACGGCCAGCGAGTTCGGCAAGTACCTGGAGTTGGAAGACTTGCCCGATACCCTGGCCACCTATGATGCGAGCAAGTTTCCCAAAGGGGTCACCTATAGCTATACCAAGCATGCTCGTACCATTGGACAGGTGGGCACAAAACTGACCGACGATTTCGCTGCCTCGCTGGGCTATCCGCTGGAGATCCGCTTGGCCCGCAATCCTGGAAGCGTGAAGGTCGGCGAACAGCTGTCGTTCCAGGTGCTGCAGCAGGGCACGCCAGTGCCCAACCTACGCGTGTACGTCGGTCATCGTGCTGACGCACCGGTCAAGGGTGGGCACGGTAGCGCTACGCTCCTGCGCACCGATGCCCAAGGCCAAGCCAGTTTCCAGGTGACCACCGCCAAGACCTGGTACATCCACACCAATCACATTGTGCCCTCTACACAAAAGGGTTTGGATTTTGTGTCGGATCGGGCGTCGCTGAGCTTTGAGATTTCCCCGCACGCCGGGCACTGATAAGTAAGCATGTAGGCGGTACTCTCCCCTTTGACGCCAGTCATGACTTCTTCCATGACTGGCGTCTTTTTGTGGGGACTTACCTCAAGTGCTCAGTCTGTCTCTCATTGGTCGCCCCGCGCCGCGCGCAATCCACGTCGCCGCACTAGATAGAACGCTGCGGGAATCACCACCATAGAGAGCACCGGTGCGGTGAGCATGCCACCCAGCATCGGCGCGGCGATACGTTGCATGACCTCCGAGCCGGCACCGGCACCGACGAAAAGCGGAAACAACCCGGCCAGGATGACGGCTACCGTCATCGCCTTCGGGCGCACCCGTTGCACGGCGCCTTCGTAGATAGCCTCTTGCAGGGTAGACACATCTTCCGGCGCACCGCTGGCCAAGCGCTGCTCCCAGGCATGACGCAGGTACAGCAGCATGATGACGCCGAACTCAGCCGCAACGCCGCCCAGGGCGATGAATCCGATCATGCTGGCCACCGAAATCGCATGGCCCAGCCCCCAGATCAACCAGAAACCGCCCACCAACGCCAAGGGCAAGCTGAGCAGGATGATGGATACATCGCTAAGCCGGCGAAACACCATCCAGATGACCAGGAAGATGATCGCCAACGCCGCGGGCACCACCCATTGCAGGCGTGCCAAAGCCCGTTGCAGATACTCGTACTGCCCCGACCACGCCAGACCATAGCCGGCAGGCAAACTCACCTGGGTCTGCACCGCGGCTTGCAGGTCCTGGACCACCGATCCCAAGTCGCGATCGGCCACATCCACGTAGATGTAGCCCACCAACCGGCCGTTATCGCTCTTGAGCATCGGCGGGCCTGGGCTGATTGACAGCTCCGCCACCTGGCTCAAGGTCAGTTGCACACCGCCTGGCGCGATCAGCGGCAGATCCTGCAAGGCCTGCAACGAGTCACGCTGGCCACGGGGGTAGCGCAAGACGATGGGATAGCGTTCGCGCCCCTCGATCGTTTCCCCGATTGGATCACCGCCAACGACCGTGGCAATCAGTTGCTGGAGTTGGCCTTGAGTGAATCCGTAACGTGCAGCGATTTCCGGGCGCACCTGTACATCGACATAGCGCCCACCCGTGACGCGTTCGGCCAGTGCCGAACTCACGCCGGGCACAGTCTTGGCCACCTGCTCGATCTGCTGGCTCAGGCGCTCGATCTGCTCCACATCGGGTCCGGAGACCTTGATCCCAATCGGGCTCTTGATGCCGGTGGCCAACATATCGATGCGATTGCGAATGGGCGGGACCCATAGGTTGGTCAGACCGGGAATCTTGACCGCTGCGTCCAACTCCTGGCGTAGCTTCTGGGGGGTCATGCCCGGGCGCCATTGATCCCGCGGCTTGAAGGTCACGGTGGTCTCAAACATTTCGATCGGTGCCGGATCGGTCGCACTTTCGGCACGGCCCGCCTTGCCGAACACGTGCTCAACCTCCGGTACGGTCTTGATCATCCGGCCCGAGAGCTGGAGCAACTGACGGGCCTTGTCGGCGGACAGGCCGGGCAGGGCCGTGGGCATGTACAACAGGCTGCCTTCTTCCAAGGGCGGCATGAACTCACTGCCCAACCGGCTAAAGGGGATCAAGGTGAGCACTAGCAGCAGGCCGCTGAGCAGCAAGGTGACACCGGGATGTTTGAGGACCCACAGCAGGATGGGCCGATAGCCAGCGATCAGGATGCGATTGATGGGGTTCTGCTGTTCCGGGCGGATGCGGCCGCGGATCAGGTAGCCCATCAAGACGGGGATCAAGGTCACCGACAACCCTGCTGCGGCGGCCATCGCGTAGGTCTTGGTGTAGGCCAGAGGCGAGAACAATCGCCCTTCCTGCGCCTGCAGGGCAAAAACCGGCACGAAAGACAGGGTGATGACCAGCAAGCTGGCGAACAGGGCCGGTCCGACCTCGGCCGCCGAGCGGGCCATCAGCTGCCAGCGCTCCTCACCCTGAGGTTCCCGGCCGTGCGCCTCCCGCCAGTGCTCCAGATGCTTGTGTGCATTTTCGATCATCACCACCGCTGCATCGACCATCGCACCAATGGCGATGGCGATGCCGCCTAATGACAGCAAGTTGGCGGAGATCCCCTGGGCGTGCATCACGATGAAGGCCGCCAGGATACCCAAAGGCAGGGTGATGACGGCCACCAACGCCGAGCGTAGGTGCCACAGGAACAGCAGGCATACCAGCGCTACGACCAGAAACTCTTCGCCAAGCTTGTGGGTGAGGTTGCGTACCGCATCCTGGATCAGCTCGGAGCGGTCGTACACCGGCACCACTTCCACGCCCTCGGGCAAGCTGGATTGCAACGCCTGCAGTCGCGCTTTGACGTTCCGAATGGCCCCCAAGGCATCCTTGCCGGTCCGCAGGACGATCACGCCGCCGGCCACCTCACCTTGACCATCCAACTCTGCGATACCACGACGGAAGACCGGCCCGCGACTGATCGTGGCCACCTCGCCGAGCAGGACGGGGATGCCGTCGTTGCCGGTTACCGGCACCTGTTCGAACGCCTCCTGTGTGCGCAGGTAGCCTTCGCTGCGCACCATCAGTTCGGCTTCGCCTTGTTCGATCACCGAGCCCCCGGTAGCGCCGTTGGCCGCATCCACCGCCTCGATGAGCTCGGCCACCGTCAGTCCACGGGCCGCCAACGCCTGCGGATCGGGCTGGATCTGCCAGGCGCGCACCGCACCGCCCACACTGGCTACTTCAGCCACGTCCGGCACGGTTTTTAGCTCATAACGAAGAAACCAGTCCTGCAACGCACGCAGCTGCCCCACATCACGTTGACCTGTCCGATCCACCAAGGCGTACTGGTAGATCCAGCCCAGTCCTGTCGCATCAGGACCCAGCGCCGGATTCACATTCGGCGGAAGTCGATCGCGTACCTGGCTCAAGTACTCGAGCACTCGAGAGCGCGCCCAGTAAAGATCAGTGGCATCGTCAAACAGGATGTAGACGAATGAATCACCGAAGAAGGAGAAGCCGCGTACCGCCTTCACGCCCGGCACGGACAACATCGTGGTGGCCAACGGGTAGGTGACCTGGTCTTCGATGATGCGCGGGGTTTGCCCCGCCCATTGCGTGCGGATGATGACCTGGGTATCGGACAGGTCCGGCAGCGCATCCAGCGGCGTGTTCTTTACCGACCAGATACCGACCACCGCCAGCAGCGCGGCGGCAACCAGCACCAGCACGCGATTGGCGATGCAAGCATGGATCAGGCGCGCGATCATGGTGTGCCCTCCATCGCTTCGGACATGACCTCGCTTGCCTGGCAATCAGCGGCTGCGGCGGGGCCGAACTTGGGTACCAACTGCATATCCATGAACGGTGACTTGCCCGGCTTGTCGAAATGCTTCTCCGGCACCATCGGGTCATACCAGTACTGCACCGGGCAGCGCGGCGGCGTAGAGGTGGAGGTGTCTGGCGCGACAGGCGCCGGCTGTCTGGACGGTGACGGCACGACAGTGCGTGGTTCGTGCCCGGCGTCATGGCGCTCGTGCACACCTGATGCGCTGGCAGGGCGTGTCGGTTGTGCAGCACCCAGGCGCTCCAACGCACCGGAGAGACTGGCTTCGGAGTCGAGCAAGAACTGACCCGAGACGACCACGCGTTCACCACCGGCCAAGCCTGCCACGATCTGCGTGCGCCCTTGCACGCTACGTCCCACACTCACCCGCACTGGCCGGAAGCTCCCGTCCGGATCCTGCACGATGACCCGGCTGTCCCGCCCGGTGGCGATCAGCGCCTCCGTGGGAACGACTGGCAGGGCCTGCTCGGCGTCGGGCTGCACCAGAACCTCGGCGAACATGCCCGGCACCAGCCGACGCTGCGGGTTGCGCAGCACAATTCGCGCCCGCTGCGTGCGACTAGCCATGTCGACCTGGGGAAGCAACGCCTGGATCTGTCCGGCAAAGCGCTCTGCCGGCCAGGCACTGACCGTGGCCTGCACTGAGGTCCCCGGCCGCAAGGTGCCCAGCGCTGCCTGGGGTACCGAGGCCTCCAGCCACAACGTGTCCAGCCCATTGATCTTGAACAGTGGCGTACCGGGCATCACCGTCTGTCCCTCGCGTGCCAGGATCTCGGTCACGACACCACTGTGGTCTGCGCTAAGCACGACGCCACTTCTGGCCGAGGCGCCAGAAGGAACACCCAACGAACGCAACCGTTGTTGCGCCGCACCCTGCAGCTCACGCGCGCCCGCGGACTGAGCTTGGCTCAGGGCATGTGCTTCGGCGATGGCCGCGTTCCATGCCGGGGCCTGCACGGTGGCCAGCGTTTGACCACGACGAACCTCGGTAAACGGCGCCTTTACCTGCACGTGGGTGATCAAGCCTTCCATGCGCGCACTGATCACGCTTTCCTGGGTCAGATCCCACGTCAGTGTGCCCGGCACGCGTACGGCAGTCCCTAGTAACTCTACCGTCACTTCCTGAGTGCGTATGCCCACGTTCTGCTGCAGGCGCGGATCGATCTGCGTTCCGCCCCCTATGGCCTCATCTGCGTATTTGGGCAGCAACTCCATATCCATGAACGGAGATTTGCCCGGCTTGTCGAATCGCTGCTCCGGCGCCATGGGGTCGTACCAGTACAGCACCTTGCGTGCTTGATCTGCGACGCTCGTGCCGGGGGGCGGGGTGGTATCAGAGGTTCGAGTCATCCAGGCGTAGCCGCCGGCAAAGCCGAGCGCCAGCAACCCGAGGGCCACGGCGAGCTGTGTGAGACGCGTCTTGGTCGGGCTCATGGCGTGTTCTCCTCATGGGGTAGCAGATAGGCCAGTGCCGCCCAGGCACGGCCCTGTTCGCCCAGCAGACGGGCGTTCTCCAGGTGCAATTCGATCTCATCGCGCCGCGCTTCCAGCCACGGCTGCAGGTCGGCACCGGCGCCGTAGGCGGCCAACGCCGTGCGTGCACGATCGCGCGCCAAAGGCAGGCTCTGCGTGTTCTGGCGCTCCAACTGGCCGGTTAACCCGCGCCATCGCGCTATCGCGCGTTGCACCGACTCGGCTTGGATGCGCCGGGCCTCATCGCGCTCTGCGGACACCGCCTCCAGCTCGGCCCGCCGTGCCGCGATGCCTCGTGCTTGGCGGTTCTTCTGGAACAGCGGCAGGCCCACACCCACTTCCACCATGAGCATGTCGCTGCGCGCCATGCCGTCGGGTGCGCGCTCGCGACGTCCGTAGGTGAGCTCCACACTCCAATCCGGGCGGGTTTCGGCCACGGCCGCATCCACCTGGGCCTGGGCTAAGCTCTCGCGTGCCTCCCAGCCCAGTAGTGGCGTGTGTTGGTCCAGTTTGGCCAGCAGTTGGGTGGGCTCCAATGGCAACTGCGAAAAATCCGGTGCCGCACCACTGGCCAAGATCGCCTCTGGTGCAATACCCAACCACCGCGCCAGGCCGGCCTGCGCGGCGGCGTGCTCCGCATGTACCTGCTCCAGGCGATTGTCCAACTGCAGTAGGGCGGCCTGGGCGGCAAGCACATCACTGGCCCCGGCCGTGCCGCCTGCCAAGCGAGCACGCGCCGCACGCTCGGCTATACGGGCCGGCTCGCGCAGACCTTCCAACGCATCTACGGCTTGCTGCGTACTCCACAGCTCGATCCAGGCCAGCGCGGCCGCTTGGGCCACCATCTGCTGTTCGGCCATCGACAGTGAGCGCGCTTGCGCCAGCGTCGCTTGCGCCAACGCGTGCTCGGCACGTCGTTTCGCACGCGCAGGAAACTCCTGCATCAGACCGATTTGCTGGGTGGTCATCTCATCGGCCCGCAAGCTGAAGGCATCGGGTCCGCTGACGGGCCAGTTCGCCAGCCCCACGATCAAACGTGGGTCGGGAAGCGCGCCAGCACGCGCGGCTTCTTCGGTACTGGCATCGATCTGCGATCGGCGCACCTGCAGGGTTGGGGCGTTAGCAAGCGCCCGTTGTAGGGCTTCTGTGTAGCTGATCGGGATAGCGGGCGATGCCGCCAGCACAGGACCACTGAGCGCCAGGGCAAACACGAACCCACACGCCATCTTGCGCCTTGCACGCAAGAAGAAAGACATCTCCATAAGACCTCCGGGAAACGACAACGAGCGCGCTGCAACGCATGCAGCACGAGCACGGGTCAATCCAGGAGGGGGCTTAAATCAGCAGGCTACAGAAGCGCTGCAGGGGAGGCGGATCGGACACGCACACCGGAACATCCCGATACAACTGCGCGTGTACCGGTGGCAACAGAGCCTGCACCAGCGCGAAGGCGGCCAGCGCGGGCTGGTAAGGCACTTGAGGGGCCTTCGCATCGGCCGTGGCGATGTGATCGCGCTGGCAATGCTGGTCGCACAACGCCGGAGCATCGGGATCCGGCGTGGACATCTCTTCGCAACCGACCATCAGGGTCGCTTGTCCAGCTTCCACCGATTCCAGCGGACAGGCGTAAGCCACCAGCGCGAGTTGCTGCAGCAGCAGCGCCCACAGTCCCAGCCATGCCAGTCGGGCACGAGAACGGGGTCGCCGCCATCGCCTCAGCAGCCTCACCATGACAGCTCCCGCACGCCCGAAGCAGCGCCTGCGGACGCTGGGCAGATCAGGGCAGGGGACGTGCGAGCTCTCATGATGGCCAGTCTAGCCCTCTTGGGGCCGACTGTCATTGATCAGGATCAAGCCCTCGCGCGGACTCAGCGGTGGCATCCGCCGCAGCAGGAGGATGCGACGGCCGGGGCGGCCGGCGTACCAGCCTCAGAAGGGAGCACCGCAGCGATCACATAGCCTTGCCGCTGGATAGCCTCAACCGCCTGTTCTACGGCAAGCAGGCCCTCGATCTTGACCACGCCACTGCCCAGATCGACGTCCACCTGGGCGTGGGGGTCAAGGGCCTGAATGGCTTGGGTGACCGTTCGGACACAGTGACCACAGGTCATACCTTCAACAACGAGATTCATGGACAACCCTCCAAAAGCATCGGCGGTTTGCCGACGGCGTGACGATGAGCCTTCCCACGGTGGGAAGGTCAAACGACAGGCAAGTTGAGTGGTAATCCGTCCCGCGTTGTTGACCTTCCCATCATGGGAAGGCTCAGGCTACCTGCTCGTTCCTATTGGCCCTCACTCCATGGACAGAACGCTCACTTATGCGAATTAAGTTATTGATTATATTACATTAATACAGGAATCGCAAGGTCTGTAGTTGCACCGTGCCCTGGCCGGCCACAAACGCGATAAGCTAAGCATTCCTTAGTGCTAGTCATTCTTGATGTCATGACGATGCCATCTGAGCGCACCCGCAATGTGCTGCAGGCGGGCGCGTTCCTCAGGCAGCTAGCGGCCAGCCAAGCCGTGCCTAAAGAGGTGCGGCAAGAGGCATATCGACTGCTGCGGCACTATCCAACCGTCAGCGACATCGAGGCGATTGCTGAGCACGAAGAGCGGCTGCGAGCGCTGACCCAGTCGGCCTTCGTACGACCCTACCTGAGCAGCGAGATCGAGGCGGATTGGTTCTCCGGGTACCCGCTCGGCCCTCATCGCATCTGACCATGAAGCAACCGAGCAGGCCGCGTGGAAGAGGGACTACGTCTGCGGAGACAGCGCTGGAGGCTTCCTTTGAACGGGCCCGCGACAGTGCGGCCGAGGAACGCGCATTCTTCAAGCGACTGATGGATGCGATCGTGTACGTGCATGCGCCCATCTCGGACGACGCGCAGACACTGCGGCTGGTCCAGTTCCGCCATCCTGACGGTTTCGATGCGATCCCTTTCTTTACCTCGCTCGACAAGGCGCAGGCGGCCAGCTCGTCTGCTGTCAGAATTCTGGGAGTTTCAGGCCGTGAGCTGCTAACCGGTACTCGCGGCGCGACGTTGATGCTCAATCCCAACTACGGCGGCGTTGTCCTGTACCCGGAAGAGGTTGCGACATTGTTGGATACGGGCTTTCTGGCCAGGGTGGAACGTCTGGCGCCGGCGGAGTTCGCGGTGAGACCTGCCCAGGCCGCGCCGGCTTGGCTCGCTCCGGCCATCAGCGGCAGCCTTGAGCACGCCGACTTCGTCTCGTCGGCCTATCTCCTGGAAACTCACTCGTCAGGGGGCGTCGAACAGCCTCCCGGTCTGTTGATCTGGCTGGTGGTGGACCTGGCTTTCGCCGAGCGGGCGGCTCGTCTGGTGACCACCGCCATACAGCCCTTATGCTCAGATTTGGACGTCATCATCGACTTGGCGGTCCACGACGTATCGCTGCCTTTGCCGGCGGGCTTGGATGATCCCCAGATCCTGCCCATATTTTTTCACGAGAATCAAGCCAACTTGAGCACAGCTCATCGGCCTATGAGCCCTGAAGATAAGCTACTAGCACTCCTTCCGGGATTGACCGAGGAAGAGAAGGAACGGCGGACCCGCGAGGGTATGGCCGACGTCGACGCTGGACGTACGATCCCGCACGAGGAACTACTGCAATGGATCAGGCGACGGTCAGAGCCTTCTTGAAGGTTTCCGTTGGGTCAGGAGCGTGGAAACTCTTGAATCCAATATTCAAGAAGGGCACGCGTGCCTGAGCAGTACTCCAGGAATGCCTGTGTCACGCGGCTTCTGGTTCAATCAAGCCTAGGTCTGTAATCCACGAACTGCCTGACGTCGAGGGGTGTTTCCTCGTTGAATCATGGTGTTAGAGACGATTCGGCTGTTTTTCTCACGAATCCCTGCCGACCTTCTTGAAAAACTGAACCAGACCTACCCAAACGCTTCCGTAAGGCAGGTGGTGAGAGGGCAGGTTAAGCACATCAGGGATAGCAATCCCAAGGAGATAGAAGCGCTACGACAGGAGGCCAACGATCAACTTCCTACTATCGCCGAGCTAAAGAGGGTCAGTGCGGTTGATCCAGAGTTCCGGATGGAAAACAGCTTCTTTGGGCCCAAGCCAGTCATCACCGCCCGCATCATCAACCGCTCAACACTGCCATTGAGCGAAGCGAGCTGGAATGCGGCGCTGTACATCAATGGCGATGTACAGCCTGTAGCCACGTCGAAGGTGCGCAGCGATTTCCGTTCCATCGAAGGCCTCAAGCCCGAACACCATGTTACGGCTCGATTCACTGTCGGATTCGTCAAGGGCGATAAGGCCTGGACCACCTTGGCGATTCGTCAAGCTACATCCACACGCGTCGAGCTGGAGATGATCCCTGAGACAGCAATGGACTTTACGGACAAAGCCTATCTAAGTGCCGATCTTCAGAAGCGCATTGATTTCCTTGAGAACCAACTCAAGCAAGCGAGCGAGTTCGAAGATGTCTGATGCTACCAAGCCCCGCCGGCGGATCACCCTCCGGCGGGGCTTGGTAGCGGTACCGACGTTCACCCCCGCCAAAGAGGACCATTACACAATGCGCCCGTCCATCCTCGCCTTGGACTTAGAAGGAACGCTGATTTCCAACGCTGTAAGCCAGATCCCGCGCCCGGGCCTCTACGAATTTCTGGAGTCGGCAAAGTCGCTCTTTGAGGGTCTAGTCATCTTCACCACAGTTCCGGAGCCTAGATTTCGCGAGATTGCCGACCTATTGGCTTGCGAAGGAGCGGCCCCGGGTTGGTTTGCCCGCTTGCCATACATAGACTGGACTGGGCCGACGAAGGATCTTGCCAACGTTTCCCAGCCCATCGGCTCTGCATGGCTACTAGATGATTACGCCCCCTATGTACAACCGGGACAGGAACATTGCTGGGTCCCGGTTCAACTGTTTTGTTCTCCTTACCCCGAGGACGACGCGGGACTGGACGATGCCATCGAGGCAATCCGTAAGCGACTGAACGAGTACTAGAGGGCCATCTCTTGGCCAGCGTCCAATGGGCCACAGGCTCGCCGGTCAACCAAGGTCCAGCGCTTCGTTGGAGAACCGTCGATATAGACCTGGGGGGGCGTTTACCGCGATAGAGTCCTGAGCCCCCTCAAACCATCTCATGGACCCGTGGCAGCTGGTCGGTCTACTCAGACTAGAAGCTAAAGCTGCCAACTGCCGCTAGGTTCCAGCCAGTACGCCATGCCCAGCGGCAGGAAAGTCTCCATTGCAACGTCCAGGATCAACGGCTGACGCCAACCCTGACCAGGCAAGAAGCAAAAATCCTTCCGGGCGAGGGTTCCAGCTTGCTCGCGTCCAGCTAACCAGATGCATCTGCGTTTTATCTCGCGATCAAGTGCTCGCCTCGCGGCATGCTCATCCAAACCGCTTTGTATGAACTCCGAGGCAGAATTTCGCATGCTCGCCCACAGCACGTAGCGCTTACGCCCCAAGCTGAGCGCATTCCATTCAGGCGATCCAATCGACTGAAGCCCGTCGCCTAGCTTCGGGTCCAACCGATGCTTCCGCAGAAGGTTTGCCAAGTACGCTCGAGCTTCGGTGGATGCCAGTGAAATTCCGAGATTCCGCCTCGCACTGGGCGTGCACTCAGCCGCCCACTGGGTGAGCGACCGGGTCAATGCCGACTCAAGGTTCAAGTCACTGCGAGACCACGGAGATTTGTAGGACCAAGCCAGGGGCTCATACAGAGATCTTGCGGCAAGCCGAGAACATTCGACTGGTTCGCGATGGAGGACGCGCAGCGTCGCAAGCGTGTCAAGTGCCTGCGAGGCCAACCCCTCAGCAGCTACCGGCGAACTAGCCGTTCTTGAGCGCTCTAGCGCGCACCACGCGCACGCAAGAAAGGGACCTATTGAACGAACGAAATTGTCCAGTTCTGGCCAGGGCGCGATGAGGGTCGGTTGGCTAACGACATAGGCCACACAGCCCTCAAATCGCGATACCAGTTGTCAGGATATCAACCTGCCCACAGACTGTCTATCTGACTTTCCGATATTGACCCTTAGGTGTTCTCTCCAGTTCAACGATATCTGAACATCCGATATCCTAGCCGTGCAGCGAATGAGCGGGGAGCGCCCCGGCGCACGACGCAGAACGTTACCGCATGTTGGGAGAGCCGAAATGATGCGCACCAGCGCTAGCCACCCGTTACTGATTGCAGAGTTGCCTGTTGGAGCCCATGGAGGCGGCATAGGGGTGACATTTGCGCCAGGCAAGTACCAGGAAGTCGCCATGACTGGAGCATGGGCGAGAGACCTAGATGTGGACGTCTCGGCTATTCAGGACTGGGGTGCCACTCACCTAGTCACCTTGCTTGAGCCTTGGGAGCTCAAGGACCTTCGAATCGAGAGCTTACCGGCGATAGTGGCGGGGAAGGGCATCTCTTGGCATGGACTGCCAATCACTGATGGAGCCGCACCAGACGACAGACTCCTCAAAGATTGGCTACAGCTAAGTGCTGAGCTCGTCGCTGACATGCTGAGCGGTCAAAGGATCGTGGTCCACTGCAAGGGGGGGTTGGGACGCGCGGGAACGGTCGCTGCCATGCTTTTGCTGCAGTCTGGCGAGGCCAAGCGGGCATCGGATGCCATCCACATGGTGCGGCATGCCAGGCCAGGCGCAATCGAAACGATTGCTCAAGAGGAGTTCCTAGAGTACTGGGCGCAGAGCCTTCACCCGGGCGGAGCTTGACCACTCAGGTGCGCAGTCAGGAACTCAAGGACGAGTTGCCTGTGGATCCAGAACTCGAGGGCTTCTTAGGTCTGGATCCAGAAATCGACGGCGTCTCCATAGTGGATCTTCGCGAGGGTTCAGGGCACATCAAAAATTCGCTGCCTCGAAAGCTAAGAACCTTGCTGTCGCACGAATCAGGGTCTTGTGCTGGGGCCGGACCAGCGCTATCGCTGACTAAGGCAGGGCAACCTCCAGGGACTGTACTGCGACGGCGCGATCAATAGACATCTGTCAGATGTATCGCCACCACTATCGATCTAATGAATGCTGACTCAGCCGATGCGTGCTGCCTTAGGAGTTACGATCTGACTGCACTCGTGGCCGAGGCGAAACGCCACGACGTACAGGACCGTGGCATCCATCGGCATACCTGAGCCCATCCGAATGACGACCTTACGCTGACCGTGCGACAGTGATACTCCCAGTTCCCGCAGGACCTCAATGCGCTGCTGCAGCCCGTCGTAGATGTCTAGCTTGTCGACTTCTGAATACAGGTCTTGGCAGTCGCGATACTCACGGTAGTAGTCGACCAGTGCAGCAAACTCGCTCGCCGCCTCGCGCGACAGCTCGAAAGCCGGTTCGGACAGATCCATGTCGCACGAAACGATCAGGCTGGCCAGCTCGCGCCCAGCAGCAAGCGGGGACACCGCCAGGGTGATGTAGTCGCGCTCAAACTGCGCTTGCGCCGCCTGCAGTTCCTCGTCTGTCGGCAGCGAGAAAGGCTTGTTGAGTGCATCGATGTCATTGAAATCGAAGGCGCGCGCCAGTGCGCGACGGGTGTCGAAACTGGCCGAGTCACCCTGCTCAACCCGCTGAACTGTTCGCACGTTCAGGCCCGAGATCTCGGCCAATTGTTCTTGCGACCAATGACGCAACTGGCGGAACTGGCGAATGCAGGCGCCAACCTCAGCAGCGGTAAGCAGGCGAGGCGGGGTCTTGGTGGTCATAGAAGATAACTCCGGAGGGGTAGGGAGCCCAGATTAGGAGGGTGCCGAACTTGGAAACATGACAGTCGCCCGACAGGCCCCCGACACAGTTCAACTGCCAGGACTTGCCCCAACGAGAAATCCGGGGCAACTGCTTATGCGCCCGTGATGTTCTCCCCGTGCCCCCAGAGGGGGGCGAGGCCCAACTGCCTAGTCACTCACCACAGACCCCACCCTAGACGCGCAGGCGATCCGGGACAGCTCTATGGCGAGGGCTGATGGGGGGTCAATGGCTCCAACTCTGGCAAAACACCCCCAAATTGATGATGCAGTGCATTCATCCATGCCAGAACTGGTTCGCCTGGCCACAGGTGCGCCAGATTCAGAAGGGTTAGCATGGCAAGCGCATTGCTGTTCATGGCCACCCCCGCCAGAAGCGCGCCCGGGTAGCCATTTAACTGCCTTGCCAAGGGGTGAATCCCGGCATGGAGATAGGAGTTCAAGCCGACATAAAGGCATTGTCTGGCTCTGCCCAACAACTGTGATGCTCCTCGGGGCCCAGAGGACTCAAGCTTTACGAGCATGTCCTGAACGCCAGGGAGCCTCTTTGCCGCTTGCTGACTCTCCAGAGTCAGGGGCGCAAGAAGCTTCTCGATGTCGGTGTCGGTAGCTGCATAACATGCCCAGGTTGCACGCACGAGGGCCTCATACTGGGGCCGGACCAGCGAGATTGCTGACTGGGGCAGAGTAGCGATCAGGGACTGTACTGCCACGGCGTGATCAAGGGACATCTGGCAAAGTGCCGCCACCGCCGTCGATCTTCGGTCACGTCCATGCTCTATCTCCATCCAAGCGGCTCGAATTTCACCCAAGAGCTCTAAGGAGCCCTCCAGCACAGACGCCCGATCCTGGTCAGCCGATTGAGGCACAAGTCATCCTAGAATCGTGATCTGCAGGCAAGAGTAACGGCTCGTCCATCGGGCAAAGCCCTCAGTTGGCCGGCTGGGCTGCAGCATCTGTTAGCCGGTAATCTCTGCATTGCATCATCCGTGCATCAGCAATTTCTGCGTTGCGTCAGTCGCAAGTCAAATTTTTCTGCAATGGACCGTCTTGCACTGAAATTTTATTCCTCAAAAGCTGAAATCTCTGCAATGGCACCCTAAGAATGTCTGCGATGAACAGCGTTCTGGTCCGCGCGCGATTGCTTCCTATATTGCAACCATACGCTCAGCCAGCCAACCGCCGGGATCCATGATCGCGCGAGCGGACGATCCCGGTCGCAAATGGCTGGCTGCCGTCACTCTCGTGGCTTTGAGCGATCAAGGGGAGCAGTCTGGCCCACGTGTCGAACAGAAGCCTTGGATCTTGGTGGATCAGAAGCGAAACCCGCAGCGCATCTTCCATTGCCTTGAGGTAGCCGCGGCGTATCTCAAGTGCGTTCTCGCAAGCATTGGGGCGACCAAGAATTTGTGTGATCGCGGAGGCCATAGCAGTCTGGACAGGAGGGGAGGGGAAGGCGATAGTCTGCAAACGTCTAGACGATCCCGCAATGAGCATCCTCAACGTTCTCCTCACTCGTGACCACCTCGTCGTCGCAGCGGATACCCTGGCAGAGGATGCTCTCACAGGGGCGTATTCCGCGGGGGCAAAGCTGCTGCTGATCCCTCAGCACAACGTAGTGCTTGCTGCGCGCGGGTCTACGCAATTCTTCCTGGGGGGCTCGCAGAATTCGGAAAAAATCGTACGCTAAGGTTTTCCGGGCATCCGTAGGGGCCGAAACTTCCCGTCTTCCAGTCTGCGGCTCTGCCGCCAGACGTAATCGCCGGTGAGGTTGATGTGCTCCCAGCCCAGCGGCGACAGGAATTGCAGCAGCTCGCCGTCCACCGGCTTGCCGGCCTCGACCAACCCCTGGGTGGCGCGCTCCAGGTACACCGTGTTCCACAGCACGATAGCCGCCGTCACCAGGTTGAGGCCGCTGGCCCGGTAGCGCTGCTGCTCGAAGCTCCGATCCCTGATTTCCCCAAGGCGGTTGAAGAACACCGCCCTGGCCAGCGAGTTGCGCGCCTCACCTTTGTTCAGGCCGGCATGCACGCGGCGGCGCAGCTCAACACTTTGCAGCCAGTCTAGGATGAACAGCGTGCGTTCGATCCGGCCCAGCTCGCGCAGGGCCACGGCCAGGCCGTTCTGGCGCGGATAGCTGCCGAGCTTGCGCAGCATCAGCGAGGCAGTGACGGTGCCCTGTTTGATCGAGCTGGCCAGGCGCAGGATGTCGTCCCAATGGGCGCGGACGTGCTTGATGTTCAGGGTGCCGCCGATCAGCGGCCGCAGCGTCGGGTAGGTCTGCACGCCCTGCGGCACGTACAGCTTGGTTTCGCCGAGGTCGCGGATGCGCGGCGCGAAACGGAAGCCCAGCAGGTGCATCAGGGCGAAGACGTGATCGGTGAAGCCGGCCGTGTCGGTGTAGTGCTCCTCGATCCGCAGGTCGGACTCGTGGTACAGCAGGCCGTCGAGCACATAGGTGGAATCGCGCACGCCGACATTCACCACGCGGGTGCTGAACGGCGCGTACTGGTCGGAGATATGGGTGTAGAACAGCCGTCCCGGCTCACTGCCGTACTTCGGGTTGACGTGTCTGGTGCTCTCGCCCCGGCCGCCAGCCCGGAAACGCTGGCCATCGGAGGATGAGGTGGTGCCGTCGCCCCAGTGGGCGGCGAAGGCATGCTGGTACTGGTGGTTGACCAGCTCGGCCAGGGCCGCCGAATAGGTCTCGTCGCGGATGTGCCAGGCTTGCAGCCAGGACAGCTTGGCGTAGGTCAGACCGGGGCTCGACTCGGCCATCTTGGTCAGCCCGAGGTTGATCGCATCACCGAGGATCGCGGACAGCAGCAACGTCCGGTCTTTGGCCTCGGCCCCGTCCTTCAGGTGGGTGAAGTGGCGGCTGAAGCCCGTCCAGTCGTCCACGTCCATCAGCAGTTCGGTGATCTTGATGCGCGGCAGTAACTGACTGGTCTGGTCGATCAGCGCCTGCGCCCGATCCGGCACCGCCGCATCCAGCGGGGTGATCTTCAACCCGGACTCGGTGAGGATGGCATCGGGCAGCTCGTTGTCCTTGGCCAGGCGGGCGACAGTGGCCAACTGCTCGTCCAGCAGCTGCAAGCGCTCTTCCAGATACTGGTCGCTGTTCGGGTTGATCGCCAGCGGCAGGGCCTGTTCCCGCTTGAGCGCGGCGAACTTCTCGGCCGGCAGCAGGTAGTCGTCGAAGTCGCGGAACTGCCGCGAGCCCTTGACCCAGATGTCGCCGGAGCGCAGGGCGTTCTTCAGCTCGGACAGGGCGCAGATTTCGTAGAAGCGCCGGTCGAGGCCTTCCGGGGTGATCACCAGTGGCTTCCAGCGCGGCTTGATGAAGGCGGTGGGAGCATCGGCCGGCACCTTGCGCAGGTTGTCGGCGTTCATCTCGCGCAGCGTCTGCACGGCTGCCAGCACGCCCTGCGCGGCCGGGGCGGCGCGCAGCTCCAATACCTCCAGCAGAGCCGGCGTGTAGCGGCGCAGGGTGGCGAAGTTCTCGCCGACCAGGTGCAGGTGGTCGAAGCCCTCCGGCCGGGCCAGCAGCTCGGCTTCGCTGACGCTCTCGGTGAACTCGTCCCAGGGGATCACCGCCTCGATGGCGGCATAGGGGTCGCTGCCGGCTTCCTTGGCCTCCAGCAGCGCCTGGCCGATCTTGGAGTACAGGCGCACCTTGTCGTTGATCGCCTTGCCCTGCTTCTGGAACTGCTGCTGATGCTTGTGCTTCGCGCCGCTGAACAGCTTGACTAGGATGCGGTCGTGCAGATCCACCAGCTCATCAATCACGGTTGCAGTGCTCTCCAGCACCACGGCGGCCAGGGTCGCATAGCGCCGCTGCGGCTCGAACTTGCCGAGGTCTTTGGGCGTCATCTGCCCACCCTCGCGGGCCAGCTTGAGCAGGCGGTTCTGGTGGATGTGCCGGCCCAGGACTTCGGGCAAGTCCACCAGCTGAAATGTCTTCAGCCGCTCGATGTGCTCAAGCATGTGCCGAGAGTTGGGTTTCAGCGGTGCCTGGCGCAGCCAGGTCAACCAGGTGATGCTGCTGCCGGCCTTGAGCTTCAACAGCTCGTCCAGCTTGGCCCGATGCGAGTCCGTGAGCGGTTCAACCAGGGCGCGGTAGACCCGCCGATTGGCCCGTGCAATGGCCTCCGAGCAAGCCCGGTCGATCGCGCTCAACGCCGGCAGGATGCGTCGCTTCTGCCGCAGGCTCTCCAGCGCCTGGCCGGCCAGCAGCAAGCCCTTGTCGGTCTGCTGGGCCAGTTCGGTCAGCTCGCGCACCAGGGCGCGGAAGTCGGACAGGCCGAACGGGGCCAGTTGAAGGTAGGTGCGCAGTTCCTGGGCGTGCTCGCGACGGGTCACATCGCGCTCGCCGTACTTCGTCCAACTCGCCGGATCGGTCTGGACTTGCTTGGCCACCCACAGGATGACCGGTTCGGGCAGCTCGCTGTCAGTGCCCAACGCATAGCCGGGGTAGCGCAGCAGGCAGAGTTGCACGGCGAAGCCGAGGCGGTTGGCGTCGCCGCGCCGCTGACGGATCAGCGACAGGTCGGAGTAGTTGAAGGTGTAGTAGCGGATCAGGTCATCCTGGCTTTCTGGCAACGCGAGCAGGGTGCCCCGCTCCGTGGCCGAGAGGATCAAGCGACGCGGCATGTGTCAGTCGTCCGTGCGGAGGTACTGGTAGAGGGTTTCCCGGCTGATGTTGAACTCGCGGGCAAGCTGCGCCTTGGGCTCGCCGGCCGTCGCTCGCTGCCGCAGGGTAGCAGCCTGCTCATCGGACAGGGCTTTCTTGCGGCCCCGGTACGCGCCACGCTGCTTGGCCAAGGTGATGCCCTCACGCTGCCGCTCGCGGATCAGGGCGCGCTCGAACTCAGCGAAGGCCCCCATCACCGACAGCATCAGGTTGGCCATCGGCGAGTCCTCGCCAGTGAACACCAGGCCCTCCTTCAGGAACTCGATGCGCACGCCGCGTTGAGTCAGCTTCTGTACCAAGCGACGCAGGTCATCGAGGTTGCGGGCCAGCCGGTCCATGCTGTGCACCACCACTGTATCGCCTTCGCGGACGAAGCTCAGCAGCGCTTCGAGCTGGGGGCGCTGGGTGTCCTTGCCCGATGCCTTGTCGGTGAACACCTTGCTCACCTGTGTCTGTTCCAGCTGGCGTTCCGGGTTCTGGTCGAAGCTGCTGACCCGGACGTAGCCGATGCGGTGCCCCTGCACGATGTCTCCTTGGTTGAAGGCGGCTTAAGTGCTCCTTCTGTTCCGTTGTGCCTCAAACCCCGTTTCTGTCAGGCTGAAATCTATGACCTTCGCAGGCATGTGTCAAAAAATGCGAAAGATGACTCTATTCTGACTAAGCGGCGCGGCCCTGCCTGACATCCAGTTAGGGTATGCCTCAATCTGACGGTAGCGAGTCGCAGGCGTTCGGATCGGCATCGGTTTCGTTCCCTGTCTTGGCACGCGCTTCGAAGCGTTGATAACACTCCAACCCGCAGAAGTGCTCGACGTATTCCGCGCCTTCCGGGGTGAAGGCGGCATCGAGCGGGATTTCCTTGCAGCACACGCAGCAACTGGTGGTGGTCGAGTCACTTGCATTCATGGTGGCACCCCTCCATTGACTGACGAAGACGGCGAATGCCGCCGCCGGCATTGGCTTCGCGAACAGGAAGCCTTGTCCTGTGTCGCAGTCCGCTTGTCGCAATAGATCAAGACTCGCCGATGTTTCCACGCCTTCAGCCACCACATCCATGCCCAGCCCGTGCGCAAGCTGAATCACGGTGTGCACGATGGTTTGGTCGCGGCGGTCGTTGGCGAGCCCGGCGACAAACGATTGGTCGATCTTGAGCGTGCTGATTGGGCAGCACTTCAGATGTTGCAGACAGGAATACCCCGTCCCGAAGTCATCGGCGGCGAAGCGCACACCGATCTGCCGCAAGGCGTCCAGGGCGGGGAAGATCGCCGGATCACCAAACGCGACCGATTCGGTCAGCTCGATTTCGAGATACTCGGCGGGCAACTCGGCATCAGCCAGCACGCCCTTTACCCACCCGTCGAAGTCCGGTCCCACTTGGCTCGCCGAAACATTGACGGCCAGCCGGAACGGTCGCCATGCCAGCATTCGCCAGTCACGCATCTGGCGGCAGGCTTCGCCCAGCACCCAAGCGCCGATTTCAGGCATCAGGCCGGACGATTCGACCACGGGCAGGAACTGGCCCGGTGGCAATAGTCCAAGCGTCGGATGACGCCAGCGCAACAGGGCTTCCGCGCCGACAATCCCACCACTGCGCAGATCGACGACGGGCTGGTAGTGCAGTTCAAGCTGCCCGCGCTCGACCGCTTGGGCCAGTTCCGGCGTCGTCCATCCATCCGGCCGGAAAGCGCTCATTCTCTTTCCCTGAATGCCCGCAACGCCCGCGACAGGGACAGAAGGAACAGGCCGGTCAAACCGAGCGCCGCGATGACCCAATGCTCGCCGAGGAAAGCACCGGCGGTTGTGCCGGCCAGCACGACAGCGAGGATGGGCAGGTGGCAGGGGCAAGTCAGCACAGCCAGTCCGCCCCACAGGTAGCCGGTGATCGGTTTGTGCGTCTCGGACGGCAAGCGCTCGGGGTTGTTCATGGCAGACTCTCCGCGTGCTGTGCCGGCTCGGTCGGCAGGGTGGCCAACTGCACTTCCAGATCGGCCAACGCTTCGCGCCGACGCTCGACGAACTGACGCAGCAGGGCAAGCTGCGCGGCCGCTTCGTCGCCGTCCGCCGCATCCAGCGCCCGGCACAGCCGCGCCAGCGCGTCGAGGCCGATGCCCGCCTCGAAGGCCGCCCGCACGAAGCACAGCCGTTGCAAGGCGGCGTCATCGAACAAGCCGTAGCCGCCTGGTGTGCACGCCACCGGGCGCAGCAATCCGCGCAGCAGGTAGTCGCGCACGATATGCACGCTCACCCCGGCATCAAGAGCCAGCCGGGACACCGTGTAGGCGTTCATTGAACACCTCCTTTTTCTCACCCGGCGCAGCAGGAAAGCTGCTTCACATCCTTGTTGAAGGTCTGCGCCGCGAGCTTCAACCCCTCGACCATCGTCAGGTAGGGGAACAACTGGTCGGCCAGTTCCTGCACCGTCATGCGGTTGCGAATGGCCAGAGCCGCCGTCTGGATCAGTTCACCCGCTTCCGGCGCGACCGCCTGTACGCCGATCAGCCGATGGCTGCCTTCCTCGATAACCAACTTGATGAAGCCGCGTGTGTCGAAGTTGGCGAGCGCACGCGGCACGTTGTCCAAGGTCAAGGTGCGGCTGTCGGTCTCGATCCCGTCGTGGTGGGCTTCCGCCTCGCTGTAGCCCACGGTCGCCACTTGCGGATCGGTGAACACCACGGCCGGCATTGCGGTCAGGTCGAGCGCCGCATCGCCGCCGGTCATGTTGATCGCGGCACGGGTGCCGGCCGCTGCCGCCACATAGACGAACTGCGGCTGGTCGGTGCAGTCGCCGGCCGCGTAGATGTTCGGGTTGCTCGTGCGCATGCCTTGGTCGATGACGATGGCACCTTGCGCATTGACAGTGACCCCCGCTGCGTCCAGCGCGAGGCTGCGCGTGTTCGGTGTCCGACCGGTGGCAACCAGCAGTTTGTCGGCGCGCAATTCACCGTGCGTGGTGGTCAGCACGAATTCACCGTCCATATGGGCGACCTGGCTGGCTTGCGTGTGCTCCAGCACCTCGATGCCCTCGGCACGGAAAGCGGCTGTCACCGCCTCGCCGATGGCCGGGTCTTCACGGAAGAACAAGGTATTGCGCGCCAGGACCGTGACCTTGCTGCCCAGCCGGGCAAAGGCCTGCGCCAGCTCCAGCGCCACCACCGACGAGCCGATTACGGCAAGGCGTTCGGGAATGGTGTCGCTCGCCAGGGCCTCGGTGGAAGTCCAGTAGGGTGACTCTTTCAAGCCCGGAATCGGCGGGACCGCCGGGCTGGCACCCGTGGCGACCAGGCAGCGGTCGAACATCACGACGCGCTCGCCACCCTCGTTCAAACGGACGGTAAGGCTCTGGTCGTCCTTGAAGCGCGCCTCACCGTGCACAACGGTGATGGCCGGATTACCGCCCAGGATGCCTTCGTACTTGGCGTGCCGCAGTTCGTCGACGCGGGCCTGCTGCTGGGCCAGCAGCTTACTGCGGTCAATCGTAGGCACAGTTGCCGCAATACCGCCATCGAACGGGCTTTCCCGGCGCAGATGGGCGATGTGGGCGGCGCGGATCATGATCTTGGACGGCACACAGCCGACATTGACGCAGGTGCCGCCGATGGTGCCGCGCTCGATCAGCGTGACCTGCGCGCCTTGCTCGACGGCCTTCAGCGCCGCCGCCATCGCGGCTCCACCGCTGCCAATGACCGCTACCTGCACCGGGGGCTCGTTGCCACTGTGCTTTTCGGCGGCGGCCATCCATCCCCGCACCTTGTCGAGCAGTCCGACGCGGTTGTCCGCCAGTGGCGCATCGGCTAGCGTTGCCTTGTAGCCCAGTCCGGCCACGGCGGCAGTCAGCGCGTCCGGCGATGTGCCCGGCACGATGGCGAGTTGCGCTGTGCCCTTCGGATAGGACACCAGCGCCGACTGCACGCCTGGCACTTTTTCCAGCGCTTCCTTGACGTGCGCCGCGCACGAGTCGCAAGTCATGCCGGTGATTTTTAGATGGGTCATGCAACAGATCCTTTATCGTTTGTGGCGCCAGACAATGACGTCCGTTGTGCTGCGGTGCCGTTTTCAGTGACTCACTGCTTGACGCTGGACGGATAGCCCGCGTCTGCGGTTGCCTTGGTCAGCTTCTGCACGCTGGTCTTGGCATCGTCGAAGGTGACGACCGCTTGGCGTGTCTCGAAAGTCACGTCAACTTTGCTGACGCCTTCGACCTTGGAAATCGCCTTCTTGACAGTGATCGGGCAGGCGGAGCAGGTCATGCCCGGTACGGACAGCGTGACGGTCTGGGTGGCGGCCCAGACGGGGGCAACAACGGCGGCGAGGGCGAGGGAGGCAAACAGTTTCTTCATGGTGAACTCCGATCAGTAGAAAAATGGCATGACGTAGGGAAATCCGAGCGCGACCAGAACCAGCGCGGCCACGATCCAGAAAATGAGCTTGTAAGTAGCTCGCACTTGGGGAATCGCGCAGACCTCACCCGGTTTGCAGGCCGCTGCCTGCCGGTAGATGCGCCGCCAGGCGAAGAACAACGCCACCAGCGCCACGCCGATAAAGATGGGGCGATAGGGTTCCAACACCGCCAAGTTGCCGATCCAAGCGCCGCTGAACCCCAAGGCGATCAGAACCAACGGCCCGAGGCAGCAAGCCGAGGCGAGGATGGCGGCAAGCCCTCCAGTGAAGAGCGCGCCGCGCCCGGTTTTTGGTTCAGACATGCGCTTGTCCTTTCGAATTGAAATTGGATAGCGTAACCTTACTTCCGTACTCATGTACGGAGTCAAGCGATATGGAAAACAATTTGGAGAACCTGACCATTGGCGTTTTCGCCAAGGCGGCCGGGGTCAATGTGGAGACCATCCGTTTCTATCAGCGCAAGGGCTTGTTGCTGGAGCCTGACAAGCCCTATGGCAGCATCCGCCGCTATGGCGAGGCGAATGTAACGCGGGTGCGCTTCGTGAAATCAGCCCAGCGGCTGGGCTTCAGCCTGGATGAGATCGCCGAGCTGCTGCGGCTGGAGGATGGCACCCATTGCGAGGAAGCCAGCAGTCTGGCCGAGCACAAGCTCAAGGACGTGCGCGAGAAAATGGCTGACCTGGCGCGCATGGAGGCCGTGCTGTCTGAGTTGGTGCGCGCCTGCCATGCGCGAAGGGGGAACGTTTCCTGCCCGCTGATCGCGTCACTACAGGGTGGAGCAAGCTTGGCAGGTTCGGCTATGCCTTAGCGTGCTTTATTTTCCGTTTTCTGAGACGACCCCTTAGAAAGCCTAGTCAAAGAGCTGTCACGAGAACACCGTTAGCTTAGCGTACGATTTTTTCCGAATTCTGCGGTTCCCCCTTCCTCCGCATCTACGAGCTTGCACTGCAGGCCAGCTTCCGCGCAGATTTCACAATAGAACAGCTATCTGCCGAGCTAGGGCTGGTGGTGGACCAACTCTGGCCGAACTTTGAGAAAGCGGTTAGCGAAGCGGGATTGCCGATCGAGCAACTCGGGACCGAGTTGGTGCTTGGTGGATGGTCGTTGAAGAACGGCCGGATGATGGCCACGGCGTATGCGAAGAGTGACAGCCGGCGCCCTTGCGTTGTCCAGCCGATCGGGGGGCAGATGGCGTCGCCGGGCGAACCGCTCCAGGCCGCGACCCCTAGCATGGCCCAGGTGGATCTGCTGGCCCATGCGCGTCTCCAGGTCAGCTACCTCAATGGGCAATTGGGCCGGAAAGTAGCAGGAGGTCGACTGCTAGTTGGGTTTCTGCAGAAGGGGCAAGCCCTGCTCAAGGATCTAGGAGAGATCTAGGTCGCGGGAGTCAAATACGCTAGGGGCTGAAATCGAAGTTCAGGTCTGGCCCTAAGGCAGAAGGCCAAAGCAGACCAAGGTCGTCCGTGGATTTGGGATGTTTATCGAGGGCAGGGTGGATGTCCGCTTCTGGCCGGAAGCGGACATTGGGCGGCGACCGGCCCGGTGATGGCATCCGCCTTCGACCCAAAGCGGGCATCGTTCTCGACACACCTGAGTTGATCCGTACTCCAAAGCCTGTTTCCGCTACCCCTTGTAGTGCTCGACGTAGAGCCCCAAAGCTGCCAACGACGCATACACGGCGGACCCAGCGTTGGTCGCGTACAAGGCAAAGGGAACCGGAGGATCGCAGGGAACTGTTGCGATGAACCACGGAGCTGAGCTCGTCAAGCTCGTCCTAGGTGATGTGAGGAATCCTAGCTCCCTACGCATACCTAGCGCCTCGCGGACGTACGCCTTGTTCCAGCCGCCAGTCTTGCACGAGACCCCAAGAAGTAACTCCGTAAATGCGGGATAGCGACGGGTCTTAATCGGACGATATACACCGACGTCAATCTCGTGACGGTCAGCCGCTTTGACCACCGTCGTGCCTTTCCAGCTATGGCTTAGTGTGGTGACCTGCACTGAAATCCTAATCTCGAGCTTCTCAGTAGACGTAGATCCACTGATGTAATCGTGATCCGGATGGTTTGCTTTGCATGGAGATCCTCCAAACGTCAGGACGCCTGCCATCTTGGGGGTACACGTGAGCTTGTAGCCCGCACTATCGATGATTCGCAGAAGCCTAAGCAGCACCCGAAGTTCGTAAGCCTTTCCTTGCGCGTAGGGAGACCCGCTCGCCTTAGCACGCGAAATGGCTGCTTTCACAGCGTTGAGGATTGCTAACTTACTGATCGTCACAGTCGCGGTCCTCGTGGCGCGTGTTCCTCGCGAGGGTCGTCCGGTGGCAGATATCGAGCGATATAGGCCTCAAGATCTGCCTGCTCGTGATCCGTCAAACGCTGGGGTGATACAGTTGGTAGATGTGACCGGATTGAGCGAACTCGGCGACCTTCTGGTGTCTCAACAGTGTAATGAACGTCCTCCAGTCCGGTGAGACCTTGGACCAGCTTCCCGATCTCACCCAAGGTTTGCGAGAGGGCGTCTTGGGTCGTCACAGGTCTAAAATCGAGAACCGCCGCAAGTGCGGCTGCAGCTTGTGCATTCGTGTCGTCCTCGTAATCAGACATCGCCTGAACAATCGCGGAGCGAAGCGATCTAACAATTTGTGGATCAAGCTCAGACGCAAGGGCTAGCGCCTTCCCTATCTCCCTAATTACCTCTTCACCACCTTGATCTTCTGCCATTCACAACTCCACAGCTGTAGACATTAACGGGCCGCGCGGGATGAACCGCCCGGATTCTCTAAATTCAATTGCCGAAGGTTGCCGTTGGCAATGTTCCTTAAGAGTAAGGCACAGTGCGGTTTGGTTCCATAAGCGGATCGCGCTGGCTGTATCCCGAAGTGTGCGATGACGCCGAAGCTGGATAGTGTCGCTGAATTGGACCATCAGGCACTTAGGTCTGAGCCCTGATACAGATTGATGATATGACTCCAAGTCGCGTACGGGCTGCGAAGAGCACCGGCTACTTTGGTCCGCTTCTGACCGAAAGCGGACATTCGTTTAACCAAGGGTGAAGGAAACTTTTAGGGCCAGGATGGACTTCAACTCTCTCGTTCGCTCGCTTCTATCCGATGCGAAGATGCGCCGTAACAAGCCTCTGCGAGACTAGTGCGCGAGCCAGGTCGCTGACATTGCTCCATGGCCTATGACGTGCCCCGCACCCGCTGGTCAAATGGAACCGCCCTCGGCACCATGGGCACGACCATCTAAGGAGTTCTTCATGCTCTACCAAGATAAGTACGTCGCCTTCATCGACATGCTCGGGTTCTCCGCACTTGTCCAAGAGTCGGCAGCCGACATGAGCAAGCTTGATGAAATAGCAGAGGCCATCGACAGACTAAAGAACACAGCGTGCTGCAACCCAGCAACAGGACTTTTGTTCACTTACTTCAGCGACTGCATCGTCATATCAAGCAGCCGCTCTCCTGCTGGCCTTGCCGACATCCTGAGCTGCATCAGAATGTTGGCCGAGAACCTGCTAGTGGTTGATATATTGATACGTGGAGGGCTCACAGTTGGAAGCATTCATCATGATTCTCAGATGATCTTCGGACCGGCGATGCTGGACGCCTATCGCATGGAATGTAAGGAAGCACGCAATCCCATGGTGCTCGTGAGCGAAGAGGTGCGATCGGATGCTCGCGCTGCGGGGTTAAGCAACCTGTTGACGTGGGATGACGAAGAGCCAGACCGCCACTATGTCCACTATCTGATCTCGTACAGCGCTTATGACTCTAATCCAAGGGCGGGCGTCGTGATTCTCGATAGCCAGGCCGCTCTCATCCGGCATTTCATCGCCAAGAGGCTGCTAGGCGCTCCGGGTAAGATCCTGGATAAAGCCGAGTGGATGGAACGATATTGGAACGAGAAGGTGGCGACAGGTGGAATTCTCGGACGTGTTGACAGGGTCGCAGACCTTGTTAGGCCCAATGCGCGACCATTTCGCAGCAGACTCGCCGTTCTAGCACCGCAACCGGGCGCCACTAGTGTGGACTAGCGAATCAGGCAAGCAGCTGCCGATTCCTTGCAAAGATTCAATTCAATTGGCCATACGGAAGCACGTGCAATCCCTGATGGCAGTCGGGACCACCATCTCCCCATTGCCAGCCGCGTCTGAACCAGCGCCCGGAACGCTTCAGCGGAAGGGGCTGGTCCCTTCCGCTGGTGCCTGCCCTGGTTGCACCGGCTATGCGCGGCCACCACGTTCCCGGACACGTCTCTGCCCCCGTCCTGTTGGGCCACCAGGTGCTCGGCGGTGCATTGAAAGGCTCGGGCCTTACTGGCCTTCAGCCCGAGCTCTGAGGGTGCAGTGAGCCACATCGGCAGGCCGCAATAGAAGCAACGGCCCGATTGGGCGTAGAAGGCAGAAGTGCGAAGGGATCTGCGGCGTTTGGCGGTCATGGATGGCTCCGGAATCGAAGGATTCCCGTGCCCCCATTGGGTGGACCTCGGGCACCCGGAGCCTATTGGCTATGCGGGCACAACACCGGCGCTTTATAGCGACTGGCTAAGGCGTTATAGCTCAGCGCTTGAGCCGCTACAAGGCCCAGATGCCGACCAGAACGGGAGGGAGTCACCGACGCCCAGTTAAGGTCAAAGCTTGGTCAGGGGGCGAGCGACGCGCTTGAGCAGGTGGAGCGGGGCGTGGCGCGTCACCCAGGGAAGTCGCGGTGTTGTAGTCCTGCTCAACCCGCTGAACTGTTCGCACGTTCAGGCCCGAGATCTCGTCTAATTGTTCTTGCGACCAATGTCGCGACTGGCGGAACTGGGAAGTGCAGGCGACAAGCTCTGACCGATCAGGTGCGCAGTTGGGAACTCAAGGGCGAGCTGGATGTGGAGCCAGAAATCGAGGGCGTCTTAGGTGCGGATCCAGGAATCAAGGGCATCTTTGGGGGAGATCTGGAAATCGCGGGCGTCCTTGTGGGGAAATACGGGCGGACAGCTGTGGGATCTGGGGCGTTTCCGTTGTGGCAGTCACCATTTATCACGTCACTGTTGCGGTCAAGTAGGCCTAGAAGGCCTTCTCAACGCAACACCTCAATAACTACCACTTTTGCGCATAATGTATATTATGTTACCAAGAGGTCTACCCATACGAACCCCAATCAGTCCAGTCCTGGCCGCACGCTGCTCCCCTTCAAGCAACCCTCCCAACGCCCGCAGAACCTGGCTCCACGGCGCCAACTTCTCACCCAGCATGCAGGCCCGCCGGTGTAGGCTCGACGCACCACTTAAGGACGGGTTTGGCGATGCGCCTGGCTGATTTTATCGAACGGAATGCGCGGGAAATCCTCGAAGACGCGGTGGCATTCGCCGAAACGCAGGCGCCCGATACCGTCGAGTTCAGCGCAAAGCAACTTCGGAATCATCTTCCCCAGATTCTTCAGGCGGTCGTAGACGATCTCAGATCGCCTCAAACAGCCTCCCAGCAGGTCGCAAAGTCCCACGGGCTTGCACCGTTGAAACCCGGCCCCGAGTCCGCCGCGTCCTATCATGGCCGAACCCGCGCCATCGCCGGCTTTGGTCTCAACCAGATGGTGGCTGAGTATCGAGCACTCCGGGCTTCGGTACTTCGGCGATGGGCATCCGACCAGCAGCTGATAACTTCATCGATCGATGACATCCTTCGTTTCAATGAGGCCATCGACCAGGCGGTCGCCGAATCCCTTGCTCAGTTCTCTGCCGAGGTCGAATCCTGGCGGCAGATCTTCCTGGCAGCGCTCGGGCATGATCTCCGAGGTCCTTTGGCAGCGGTCATGTTCTCGGCGGACACTCTGGCCAGTGGGCTGCAGGATCCGGCATTGTCCAGGCAGGCCTAGCGGATCATCAATGGCAGCATGCGCATGAACAAGCTGCTCGACGACCTGCTGGCTTACAGCCGCAGCAAGCTGGGCGATGGCATGGCCATTCATCCGGTGGACTGCGATCTTGCCCAATCGCTTGGCGAGGAAGTCGAATTGCTTCGCGCTGCCCTGCACCACGTCCCCATCAAATATGAGGCTGAAGGCGATGCCCGCGGTTGCTTCGATGCCTCTTCGTTGCGCGAGGCGGTTCACAACCTCACGACCAACGCTGCAAAGTACGGAGAACACGGCACCGATGTGCGGATCAGCCTTGAGGGCCTCGTCGACCAGATCATGATCACGGTGAGCAACACCGGGGCCGAACTATCGGACGAAGCGTTCAACAGTCTGTTCGATCCCTTGCGCAGAGGCTCGCACAACGCGTCACAAGGCGAACACGCGAGCTTGGGCCTCGGCCTGTTCCTGGTGCGGGAAATCTGCCACGCGCACCGCGGCAAGGTCCATGGGCGATGGCGGGATGGTCGCACTTCATTCGTCATCACGCTCCCAAAGAACGCTGATTGAGGCGACCGGCCCGGCGACGGCACTACAGGAACCTGTGCATCACGAAGACATCGACCAACCCCAACTGACCGTGCCGGAACGCCTTCGGTAACGTCCCGACCACGTCGAACCCCAGCTTCCGGTACAGCGCCACCGCCGGGCCGTTGGTACTGACCACGTAATTGAACTGCATGGCCAGGAATCCTTCCGCCCTCGCCCGCTCCAGGCTGTGTTCCACCAGCGCCCGGCCCACGCCTTGCCTCTGTGCCGGCGCATCCACCACATACGTGGCGCTGGCCACATGCGCCCCCAGATCAGGGAAGTTCGGGCCCATCTTGTACATGCCCGCCACCCGGCCCTCCAGCACAGCTACATGAGGCGCCTGGGCCTGGAACCAATGCGCGCGAAACGTCTCGACGGCGAAAGAGCCGGCAAAGGGCAGCGCATCCTGCGTCGCAATGGCCGTCTTGAACATGCCCCACATCACGTCGAAATCGCCTGCGCGGGCGGGCCGGATCTCCATGCGTCTCCTGCAGATCTGTGGTCATGACCAGGCCGCACACTACCAGAATCGAGCTCCGGCCCCGTAGCTGCTTCACGCGCCACCGCCATCCGCTCCGTAATAGTTGCGGAAATTCCAACCTTTTGAGCAGTAGATGCCCCCTGTTTCCGCGCACATCCCGCACCGGCTTCGTCGATGGCGCGTTCCTGCCTACGTCCTGCTGGGCATCTACCTGCTGTATCTGCTGGCCGGCAACATCTTCCTCAACACGCCCCTGTTCGACCAGGTCACCAACCGCAAGCCGCACAAGTTCGTAATGACCACTGGGCCGGCCATTACGCTGTTGCCCGGCCACGTGATCGCCTGGAACGTGCACATGCGCGGCCACGTGAACCACACCGTCTACGTGTTGCATGCAGACCGCGCCAGCGCCCGATTGGCGGTGCTGCCCCTGTTCCAGCGCGAGGTGCGGGTGCCAAGGCTGCAGGCCACCGGGGTTTCCGCCGAGATCAGCCGCGTCGAAGAGGCCATCCCTTCACCGCCGCGCAGCGACCAGGGCTGGACCTTGCGTTTCGACGCCATCCACAGCGACAGCATCCGCAGCGCACGCTTCGGCAAGCTGCTGATCATCGGCAAGGGCCAGGGTACCGTGGGGTTCCTGAAGCAGCTGCGTGGCGGCCCATCCGAACTGTTCGATTCCGAGGTCTCATTCAGCAAGGCAGACACCAGCTATGACGGCGTGCAGCTGTTGGGCGACATGGATCTCACCGCGCGCTTCAGCTATCCGCGCCATTATCGGGACCAGGCGCCCGGCCTGGCCAAGTTGAAGCTGCTGCATGCCCAGCTCGAGGTGGACGCCCGCAGCCAGGGCCTGCGCATGGACACCGATGCCACAACGCCGAAGATCTCCAGCGCGCCCGTGCCCGGGCGCCTGCAGTTGGCGCTCCACCTGATCGATAGCCAGCTGCAGCCCGGCGACCACGCGCTGTGGCAGGTGCCGCTCCATCTGGGTGATGGCGCCCCCGATCGCGGCATGCTGGCACTGCAGCTCAATGTAGCCAAGGACCTGCGCCTGCAGGCCCGCCTGCCGCCAAAGCCCGGTTCAGGCAGCGAGGTGGATGCCGATCTGCATATCAGTGGCCGGGACATTCCCTTCCAGCAGCCCGCCCAGCTGCTGGAACGCAGCTCTGGCTCAGTGCGCGGCGAATGGACGTTCACCTCGCTCAACTGGATCCCTGCTCTGTTCGTCCGCAAGCCGTGGCTGCAGCTGGACGGCGGCGGCACGCTGAAAGCCGATCTGCACCTGCGCAATGGTGAACTGATCGAAGGCAGCACCGTGGACATCCCGGCTGCCGAGGCCGTGGCCGAAGTCGCCGGCGTACGCCTGGCGGGCACGGCCAGCGCCCATGGCCAGTTGAAGACCGGCAGCCCCAGCCAGGCCCAGCTGTCCGTCCGGCTGCCGCGATTCACTGCGCGGCCAACCGATGCCAGGGACGTGCGCCTGTTCGACGGCCGGGATCTGGCCCTGGACCTGACCGGCGATGGCCGCCTGCAGGAACTGCGCAAAGGCGTCCGCGCGCAGCTGCGCTTCAGTGAAGCCACCATCCCTGATCTGACCGCCTACAACCGCTACCTCGGCTCACCGCAGGTGCGGCTGCTGCGTGGCACTGGCACCGTCAGCGGTGATGCGACCCTCGATACCGACGGGCGCGTCGGCCATGGCATGGCCCGGCTGTTGGGGCGCAACGCCAGTGCAAAGGTGGCAGGGTTGGACATGGGCGGCGATATCGACGTGAACGCAACGCTGCGCCGCGGTGACTTCAATCAGCGTCATTTCGATCTGTCCGGCACCACGGTCGAGCTGCGCAACGTGCAGGTGGCGGACACGCAGGGCTCGACGGCATGGAAAGGCCGCGTGGCCTTCAAGCGTGGCCGTATCGATGCGCAGTCTCCGTTCCAGGTGGATGCCACCACGGACCTGGATCTCAGCGATGCGCGACCGTTGCTGGCGCTGTTCGCAGAACGCACCGACTACCCGCGCTGGACCTTGTCGCTGCTGGATTCCGGACAGGTACAGGCACAGGCGACGCTGCGCTGGCGCCCTGGCCATCTGGTCATCGATGGCCTGCAGGCCGAGAACGATCGGCTGTCGGTACGCGCGCGGCTGGATCTGCTGGAACAGCGCAAACGCGGTGATCTCTATCTCCGGTGGGGGCTGCTGGGTGCGGGCATCGAGCTGGACGGCGATCAGCGCCAATGGCATCTGGCCAAGGCGCGCGAGTGGTTTGATCAACGGCCTTCCCTGCTGCCAGCAGGTCAGGGATCGTCTGCCGCCGGATCTTCAGACTGAAGGCCCGCGACCTGCATCCATTCGCGGCCTCTGCGCGTATACCGGATCATGCGCATCAGGGAGCTGTACGGTATGAAGCGGAGTTCGCAGGTTTTCGGGCTGCTGGGATGGGTGGCGATCACCTTCGTCGCGGCCGCCCTGGGCGCGTGGGCGTCCACATCCGCGGCCAGCTTCTACGCTACCCTCGATCTTCCCCCGTGGGCACCACCGGCCAGTGTCTTTGGTCCGGTGTGGACCCTGCTCTACGCCATGATGGCGATTGCCGCGTGGTTGGTGTGGCGCGAACGCGGTTGGCGCGGGGCACGTCCGGCGCTGATGCTCTACCTGGTGCAGCTTGCCGTCAATGCGCTGTGGAGCTGGCTGTTCTTCGGCTGGAAGCTGGGCGCCCTGGCCTTCGTTGACATTCTTGTATTGATTGCGCTGGTTTGCGCAGCGATCGTCGCGTTTGCGCGCATCCGTCCGACTGCGGCGGCGCTGCTGCTTCCCTATCTGGCCTGGATCTCGTTCGCCTCGGCGCTCAACTTTGCGGTATGGCGAGCCAATCCCGGGCTGCTGTGATCTCCGCCGCTTACGCCTGGGCAACCACCTGCGGGCGCCAGGTCCGCAGCAGGGCCGGCTTGAACGCCTGCTGCCCGCAGCCGGTAGGGCATCGCACCACCCGCGCCGCAGTGTGGCTGACCAGGCCCTGCCCTTCTTCGGCCTTGAAGATCGTCTCGCAGGACAGGCACCGGGCAACCAGCGAATACAGGTGCAGCAGCCGGCCACTGGCCGGGTCCTGCAGCGCGTCCACATCCAGCAGTTCAAACTGGCAGCTGTCAGCCAGCATGCGGTACGGGGACAGGGGCGCGGGCTGCAGGTTCACGGGGCGGTCGCTCAGGGAAGTGGATCCACTCTAGGCAATGATCTGTCGAGCTGATGTGCAGCGTAGATGTATTCTTCGCGAAAACCTCAAGTGCTCGACCTCGTCCCTACATGAAGAATTCAGCTTGGACAGAAGCACGCTTCACACGCATACACTGGTAGGCGAATGCACGATTTTGCTTCACCATTGAGGGGTACCGGATGTACCACTGGGCCTTTCCAGCCATCCACGAATGATGAGTCCCGCCCTTGATGCCTTCTGCTGAGTCCGCGCACGACACTGCCTTGTCCAGTTGCGCGCGCGAACCGATCCACACCCCCGGCGCGATCCAGCCCTACGGTGTGCTTCTGGTCGTTGAACCGGAGTCCCTGCAGGTGCGCGAGCGCGCCATCAGCCAGCCCGGGCTGCTGCAGCAGTTCGGCGAACCGTTGATGCGGCACGTCAGTGAGGTGTTCGGCGGCGTGCTGGCGCCGTTCCAGGGCTTGTTCCAGCAGGCCGTGATCGGCAGCAGCGCCCATGTCGGTGCCGTGCATCTGGACGGCCACGGCCGGCATCAGCTGCTGGTGCACCGTTCCGCCACCGATCTGCTGGTCGAGCTGGAAGCACCGGTTCCGGGCCAGCCCGGCTCGCTGGAAGAGCTGTATCCGGCCATCCGCGAGCTGATGGCCGGCATCGAGTCGGCCAGCACCGTGGAAGATCTCTGCCAGCTGGCTGCCGCGCACATGCGCCGGCTCACCGGCTTCGACCGCACCCTGGTCTACCAGTTCGATGCTGGCTGGAACGGTGTCGTGGTGGCCGAGGATGGCAACGGCCTGTTGCCGTCCTACCTGGACCTGCGCTTCCCCGAATCGGATATTCCAGCACAGGCCCGCGAACTCTACCGCCGCAACCGGGTACGCCTGATCGCGGACAACAGCTACACCCCGGCCCCGCTGATGCGGGCCGAGGATCAACGCGACGCGCCGCCCACCGACCTGAGCATGGCGGTGCTGCGCAGCGTCTCGCCGGTGCACCTGCACTACATGCGCAACATGGGTACCGGCGCGTCGATGTCGGTATCGCTGGTGCATGAAGGCCGCTTGTGGGGCCTGGTGTCCTGCCACACCGTGCAGCCACGCCGCCTGCCCTACCACGTGCGCACTGCCTGCGAGTTCATGGGCCAGATCCTGTCGCTGCAGATTGCGTTGAAGGAGCGTGCGCGTGCGATCGAAGAGCGCGTTGCCCGTCGTTCCATACTGGTCAAGCTACTGGGTCGCATGGCCGGCGACGAGGACTTCATGGCGGCCCTGCGCCAGGACGAGGCCAGCCTGCTGTCGCTGACAGGCGCGGCCGGCGCGGCGATCGTGCACAAGGGCGATTGCCTGCGTGTTGGCCAGTGCCCTTCTTCCAGCGACGTGCTGGCCCTGGCGAACTGGCTGGCCACGCAGCAGGCCGGCCAGGAAACCTACTGCACCGATCACCTGGCAGCCGACTGGTCGCCTGCCGCGCACCTGGCCGACGTCGCCAGCGGCCTGCTGGCGGTGTCCATTTCGCAGCTGCATGACAGTTACCTGATGTGGTTCCGCCCGGAAGTGGTGCGCACCGTGCGCTGGGGCGGCGATCCCCGCAAGGAAGCAGCACCGGGCGTGGCGCTGTCCCCGCGCAACTCGTTCGAGGCCTGGAAGGAGACCGTGCAGCAGCGCAGCCTGCCGTGGAGCGACGCTGACTGCGACGCGGCACACGAGATGCGCACGGCCATCGTCGATATCGTGTTGCGCAAGGCCGAGGAAATGGCCGAACTGAACGAGCAGCTGCTCCGCAGCAACAAGGAACTGGAAGCCTTCTCCTATTCGGTCAGCCACGACCTGCGCGCTCCGTTCCGTCACATTGTCGGCTATTCCGAGCTGCTGGGCAGCTCGGCGGGCGAGCGCCTGAACGATACCGAGCGCCGATTCCTGGACACGATCGTGGAATCGGCCAAGTCCGCCGGAACACTGGTGGATGACCTGCTCAGCTTCTCGCAGATGGGGCGCTCCACGCTTGGGCGTGTGCGGCTGGACATGAGCGCGCTGGCCGAGGATGTGCGCCGGAGCCTGGCCCTGGACTACACCGGCCGCGACGTGCAGTGGACGCTCGCACCGCTGCCGGAGGTCGAGGCCGATCCGACGATGCTGCGCCTGGTATGGCAGAACCTGCTGGCCAACGCGATCAAGTTCACCCGCGAGCGCGAACACGCGGTGATCGAGGTTGGTCACGAGCGAAACGACGACGAAGACCACTTTTTCGTGCGCGACAACGGCTGCGGCTTCGACATGCGCTACGTGGACAAGCTGTTCGGCGTGTTCCAGCGCCTGCACCACGTCGAAGAGTTCGAAGGCACCGGCATCGGCCTGGCCAATGTCCGCCGCATCATCGGCCGCCATGGCGGCCGTACCTGGGCCGAGGGCGAGCCCGGCAAGGGCGCCACGATCCATTTCACCCTACCCCGCTTCACAGGAGAACACCCATGAGGGACCTGCGGCCGATCCTCCTGGTAGAGGACAGCCCCAAGGATGCAGAGCTGACGATGGCCGCGCTTGCGCGCTGCCAGCTGTTGAACGATGTCATCCATGTACGCGACGGCGCCGAAGCGCTGGATTACCTGCGCTGCGAAGGCAAGTTCGCCGGCGCCATGCACGGCGGCCCGGTGGTGGTGCTGCTGGACCTGAAGCTGCCCAAGGTCAATGGCCTGGAGGTGCTGGAACAGGTGCGTGGCGACCCGCAGCTGAGCAGCACGCCGGTGGTGATGTTGACCTCCTCGCGCGAAGAACAGGATCTCGTGCGCAGTTACGAACTGGGCGTGAATGCCTTCGTGGTCAAGCCGGTCGACTTCAAGGAATTCTTCGACGCCATCCAGGGGCTGGGCATGTTCTGGGGCATCACCAACCAGCCACCACCGCATCGGCCCAATGGCTCGGGGCAGCACAACAATGCGTGATGGATCGCGCCGCAGCGAGCGCCTGCGCATCCTCATGCTGGAGGACAGCGCGCTTGATGCGGAGCTGATCACCGCACAGCTGCGGCGTGCCGGCCTGGAATTCGAGGCCGAGCGCCTGTGGACCCGCAACGCGTTCATCGAGGCCATCGACAGCCGTGCGTTCGACGTGATCCTCGCCGACCACGTGCTGCCCGGATTCGATGGCGATGCGGCCCTCGCACTGGCACGCGAGCGGACTCCGCAGACCCCTTTCATCTTCGTCTCCGGCACGCTGACCGAAGAGCTGGCGGTGCAGGCGCTGACCCGTGGCGCGCGCGACTATGTAGTCAAGCAGCGCCTGCAGCGCCTGCCGGATGCGATTCGCCGCGCCCGCCAGGAAGCCCATGAGCGCAACCAGCTGCTTCATGCGCAGGCTGCGCTGAATGAGAGCCAGGCGCAGCTGCAGCAGGTGACGGATGCCGTACCCGCGCTGATCGCCCAGCTCGACAACGCGCATCGCTACCGGTTCGCCAACAAGGCGTTCCTGGACTGGCATGGATTCAGCCTGGCCGAGCTGCTGGGCCGGACAGCGCGCGAGGTCAGCGGCATTTCCGCCTTCGAACACGCCCTGCCGAGCCTGGAACGGGTACTGCAGGGCGAGCGCACCAGCTTCCAGGTCGAACTGGTGCACCGCAGCGGGCAATCACGATTCGTGCAGATGGACTGCGTGCCTGAGCATGCGGCCGACGGCAGCGTGGCCGGCTACATCTGCCTGGGTAGCGACGTCTCGCAGCTGAAACAGGCCGAGCTGGCCCTGCGCGAGGACAACCAGCTGCTCGAGCAGCAGGTGCAGGCGCGCACGGCCGAGTTGCGCGCCAGCAAACGGCGCCTGCAGGCGATCTTCGAATCCAGCTTCCAGCATCAGATGCTGCTGGATCTGTCCGGGCGCGTGGTGGATGCCAATGACGCGTCACTGGCCGCAGTGCTGGCGGAAAAGAAGGACGTGCTTGGCCAACGCTTCGGTGAATCGCTCTGGTTCGCCACAACCGATGGCATCGGCGCGCTGATCGATCGGGCCGTCGCTGCAGCCGTGCAGGGCCGGAGTTCGCTGCATTCATTGGAGCTGGAACTCCCGACCGGGCCGCGCAGCTTCGATTTTTCGTTCCGCCCGCTGCTCGATGCCGAAGGCGTGGTCACCGCCGTGGTCTCCGAGGCCGTGGAAACCACGGCGCGCCTCCAGGCCGAACATGCACTGCGCCAATCACAGAAGATCGAGGCGGTCGGCCAGCTCACCGGCGGCATCGCGCATGATTTCAACAACATCCTGACGGTCATCTCCGGCAACGTCGAGCACGCCATGCTGCTGAATGAGCGCGCGGGGGAAGCCGGGGCGATGGTCAGCCGGGCGCTGGACAACGCGCTGAAGGGTGTCGGGCGTGCCGCCAGCCTGACCCAGCGCCTGCTGGCGTTTGCCCGACGCCAGCCGCTGCACAGCCAGGCCGCCAACCTCCACGAGCGCCTGCTGGACATGCACGACATGCTGCAGCGTGCACTGGGTGAGCTGGTGCAGCTGGAGATCCGCAGCGCCGAGGACATCTGGTGCGTGGAGATCGACATCAGCCAGCTGGAGGCCTCCGTACTGAACCTGGCGGTGAATGCCCGCGATGCGATGCCGCACGGCGGGCGGTTGGTGATCGAGGTCGACAACAGCCACCTCGACCACGACTACGCTGCCCTGTTCCCGGATGCAACACCAGGCCAGTACGTGATGTTGCGGGTGCGCGACAACGGCCATGGCATGGACGCGGCCACCCTGGCCCGGGTGTTCGAACCGTTCTTCACCACCAAGCAGGTCGGCCGCGGCACCGGGCTGGGACTGTCGATGGTGCATGGGTTCGTCAAGCAGTCCGGCGGCCACGTGCTGATCGATTCGGTGGAAGGCGGCGGCACGAGCATTACCATGATGTTTCCGCGCTCGCCGCTGACCCTGCCCCGCGAAACACGCACCCCGCAGACCGGCCTGGCCGACTACTCGCCGCGCGAGGAAACCATTCTGGTGGCCGAGGACAACGACGATGTCCGCGCCTACACGGTGGATTCGCTGCGGCTGCTCGGCTACCGCGTGCTGGAAGCCCACGATGGCCCCTCCGCGCTACGGTTGCTGGAGCGCCCCGACACCAGGGTGGACCTGCTGTTCTCGGACGTGGTGATGCCCGGCATGTTGGGCTGGGAGCTGGTCCGTCAAGTCCGCGAACGCTGGCCGGAAGTCGCCGTCCTGTTCACGTCGGGCTATCCACGTGACCACGATCAGGCGGGCAGCCAGGGACGCGCGGTTGCCCTGCTGCCGAAGCCGTTTACGCGAAGTGACCTGGCGCTGGCGGTACGCACTGCGCTGGAGGCCGCGCCGCACTGAGCTCAGGAGGCCGGATCGCCTAGGCCAGCGGCGATCCGGTTGATGTCCGCGCACTCCACCGTGGCCGGCGGATGCTCCCTGCCGGCCAGTGCAATCATCGCCTGACCGAGAGCCAGATTGCTGGTCATCAGCGATGGCGCAATCGCGCTGGCCAGCTTCATCAGCGGCGCACCGCCCCAGTACAGGGGCTTCAACAGGGCATGACGGGTGCCGGTGCCCGGGACCGGCCTGACACCGCCCGGGCGCAGCATCACGGTGCGCACCGGCAGGCCGTGCAATGCGACCTCGGTCTCGCCCTTGATCCTCAACGGCATCAGCCGGCTCCGAGGGTCCGCGCCGGCACCGGATACATACAGAAAGCACCCTTCGGGATTCGCAGCCGCCCAGGCACGGGCCACCGCCAGGGTGGTGTCCAGGGTCACGCGTCGGTACTCGGCCTCTGCCGTGCCGACCGGTGGCGCCCCGGCACAGTAGAAGCAGGCATCGAACCCGGCCAGTTCATCCGACCGGTCCTGGATACGCAGGAAGTCCGGAACGATCAGTTCGCTGCCGGCGCCGCTCAGACTTCCTGGATGGCGGACCAGCGCTGTCAGGCGGGACACCTGCGGTGAGCGTTGGCAGGCCAGCGCCACACCCTGCCCGACCAGGCCTGCGGCACCGGTCAACAGAATCCGTAATGCGCCCGTCCCGGCCATCGTCGTCCCCGCTAGAGTTTCACGAAACGCTGGATCTTCCGCGCCAGCCAGCCACTGAACACCAGCGGCGCATCCAGCGCTGACACGCAGATGCAGGGGACACCGGGCGCGGTCACCGGTTGATGCTCCACGTCTTCGTCCAGATCTGCCACGTCGCCCGGCGCGAACAGCCCCAGCGCATCGTTGTACGAACCCCGCAGGATCTGGGTCAGTTCGCTGCGGCCATGGCTGTGCATGGGCAGGCATTTGCCCGGGGCGATCTTCAGCATGATCAGCGAAGGCATCTGCTCTGCACGGATGCAGTGCACGCCCGGCGCCATCCAGCGCCAGCGCAGGTCGCTGAGCGAGGCGCCGAAGTACGGATGCAGCGATGCAGGCAGATGGTCCGGATTGGCCTCAGGGCGCTCCTTCGGCACGGGGCGTGCGACCCCAGCCATGGGCACCGGCGCTTCCGCGGCCAGCTGCATCAGCATCGCCTCGCGCAGTTGTTCGCGTCGCGTCTCCGCTGCAGGTGGCTGGGTCTGCTCCAGCAGCACCGAGCCGATCGCTTCGGCGTCGCGCAGGCGCTGTCGGCAATGGGGGCACTGCTCCAGATGGGCACCGGCGACGATGCTCAACGGCGCCGGCAGCGCGCCGGCGGCATAGCTCATCAGGGTCGATTCGTGCAGATGGTGGTGCGGGTTCACAGCGCACCTCCCACTTTGGCCTGAAGCTGCAGAAAGGCGCGGCGCAGGTGCGATTTGACCGTTCCCAGCGGCATTCCCAGCGCCTCTGCGATCTCGCTGTGGCTCTTGGCCTCAAAATAGGACATCCGCACCAGCCGCGCCTGTACTGCGGGCAGTTCGTTGATGCGCTGGCGCAGACGCGCCTGGTCGGCGAACTGCTCGGCACTGCTGCGCTCGATCACATCCAGCGTTGCAGCGTCCTCCACCGCTGCCTGCACCTGCATCCAGCTGCGCTCGCGACGGATGCGATCGATATGCAGGTTTCGCGCAATCCGGTACAGCCACGTACTGAGGGCGCCTTGGGCTGCGTCGTAGTCGGCGGCCCGCAGCCACAGGCGCAGCAGGCATTCCTGGGCCAGTTCCTCGGCGACGCCGTCGGGTGCACCCAGGCCGCGCAGGTACACGCACAGCCGCGGCATGAAGTAGTCATAGATCCGCATGAAACAGTCGCGGTCGCGCAGGCGCGCCACGCCGTCCATGTCACCGGCCCAGTTCGTCGGCTCGCTGCTCGGCTGCTGGGAACTGGACACGGTGCGTGCGCTATCGAAGTTGAGGAGTGTGCTGGCGGCGTCAGGGTACATCCGGGTTCGCGGCGGGCGGGTGAAGGTCTGTCCTCTGTACGCGCAGGGGCAGCAATTGGATGCAGACGGCACGACGCATCCAACCGGCCGCCCCCGCCGTATGACCTGGGCCCTCCTCTTCCGGATGAAGACCCATGCGCACTGCCTGGCTGCTGCTGTGCCTGCCCCAAGCCGCGCTGGCGGCACCCTGGTTGCGAAGCGAGGGCGTGGCCACCTCCGCGCAGGGCGACCTCCTCTACCGTGAAGTGCACTGGCGACGCGAGGCAACGGAGGGCGCCGAGCGCTGGGTGCTGTACCAGTGCCCGGATGGCCAACCCTTCGCCCGCAAGCATCTGCCCGCCAGCGCCCGCCCACAGGCACGGGGATATTCGCTGGAGGACCGCCGCAGCGGCCAGACCGCCGAGGTCGACGCCGCCGGCGACTCGGTGTCGATTGCATGGAAGGAGGATGCCGCCAGTGAGCTGCGCAGGCGCCGGCTTGAACAGCCGCCGGACGCGGTGATCGATGCGGGGTTTGATGCCGCAGTACGCCTGCACTGGCCGGCGCTGCTGCGCGGCGAACGCATCACACTGCCGTTCCTGGTGCCTGCACGCCAGCGCTACTTCCCGGTGCAGGTGCGGCGCGTCGGCCCGGTACGCTGGCAGGGCATCGACGCCCAGGCCATCGAGGTCAGCCTGGACACCTGGTACGGCGGCATCGCGCCGCGCCTGGCCCTGGTCTACGCCACGGCCGACCGTCGCCTGCTGGAGTTCCGCGGCACCAGCAACCTGCGCGATGCGCGCGGCACTTATCCGCAGGTGACGGTGCGCTTCCGGTCGCCAGCTGCCGAGCGACCGGCAGGTGACTGGCAACAGGCGTGGGCGCAGCCCCTGGCCGAGCGTTGCGCCGTGACGCCCAGGTGAAGCGAAATTCAGTTCGAAGTGGCGCATCCATTGCGCACCCTGCTGCGTAAAGGAAGACACGACACCCGCCGAGATCCGCCATGGCCTCTGTAGCGCCCCTCCCCCGTCGACGCTGGCGCCTGCTGCGTACGTTGCAGCGGTGGGTGGATACCAGCAACGCCACAGAGACCACCGGCGAACAGCCAGGACGCATCGACTGGGTGCGCGCGGTACCCTTTGCACTGATGCACCTGGCCTGCATCGCGGTGATCTGGGTGGGCGTGTCATGGACGGCGGTCGTCGTGGCCACGGCGCTCTACGCCGTGCGCATGTTCGCCATCACGGCGTTCTATCACCGCTACTTCTCGCACCGCACCTTCCAGGCATCGCGTCCGGTGCAGTTCGTGTTCGCAGTCATCGGCGCGTCCAGCGTGCAGCGCGGCCCGCTGTGGTGGGCCGCCCATCATCGCCACCACCATCGGCATGCCGACCAGCCACTGGACCCGCATTCGCCGCGCGAAGGCGGCTTCTGGCGCAGCCACATGGGCTGGTTCCTCACCCGCGAGGCATTCGCGACCGATCTGTCGCGGGTACCTGACCTGGCGCGCTTCCCCGAACTGCGCTGGCTCGACCGTTTCGATACCGCCATTCCCGTGCTGCTGGCCGTCGGACTGTATGCATTGGGTGCAGCACTGGAACGCTGGGCGCCCGGCCTGCACACCACGGGCCCGCAGTTGCTGGTGTGGGGCTTCTTCATCTCCACCATCGTGCTGTTCCATGCCACCGTCACCATCAATTCGCTGGCCCACCGTTTCGGCCGCCGCCGCTTCGAGACCCGCGACGACAGCCGCAACAACCTGTGGCTGGCGCTGCTCACCTTCGGTGAGGGCTGGCACAACAACCATCACTTTTTCCCCGGCACCGTGCGCCAGGGCTTCCGCTGGTGGGAGGTGGACCTGACGTGGTACGGACTGCGCGCGATGGCGGCGCTGGGCCTGGTCAAAGGGCTCAAGCCCATCCCCGAGTGGGTCCTGGCCAAGGCGAGGTACTGAGATGCGCATCGCGGTCATCGGCTCGGGTATCGCGGGGCTGGCCAGTGCCTGGTGGCTGGATGGCCAGCACGAGGTCACGCTGTTCGAGGCCAACGATTACCTCGGCGGCCACACCCATACCCACGACGTGCAGGTGGCGGGCCGAGGCATGGCGGTGGATACCGGTTTCATCGTCTTCAACCCCCAGCACTATCCCTTGCTGTCGGCGCTGTTCGACGAGTTGGGCGTGGCCTCGCAACCGACCACGATGAGTTTCTCCATGCACAGCGAGCGCAGCGGCGTGGAGTACAACGCCACCTCGCTGGATGGGCTGTTCTGCCAGCGCCGCAACCTGGTATCGCCGCGCTTCTGGGGCATGCTGGCCGATCTGCGCCGGTTCTATCGCGACGCGCCGTTGCTGCTGGCCGAAGAAGACGGTCCCACGCTCGGCGAGTACCTGCGCAGCCAGCGCTATGGCGAGGCGTTCATCGACGAGCACCTGCTGCCGATGGCCTCGGCGCTGTGGTCCTCGCCGACGGCCACCGTGCAGGCGTTCCCGGCGCGCTACCTGGCCCAGTTCATGGCCAACCACCAGATGCTGCAGATGACCGGGCGGCCAAGCTGGCGGGTGGTCAGCGGGGGATCGACGCGCTACGTGGATGCGCTGCGTCGCCGCTGGCGCGTGCATGAGCGGCTGCAATGCCCGGTCAGCAGGGTCGAGCGCATGCCCTGGGGTGCACGCGTGCACAGCAGCGCCGGCGTGGAGGCCTTCGACGAAGTGATCCTGGCGTGCCACAGCGACCAGGCACTGGCGTTGCTTGCCGACGCAGATGCCATCGAACGTGAGGTCCTCGGCGCCATCCGCTATCAGTCCAACGAGGCGGTGCTGCATACCGATGCATCGTTGCTGCCGCGCAACCGCAAGGCGTGGGCGGCCTGGAACGCGCACGTACCACAGGATCGCGCGGCGCCCTGCACGGTCAGCTACTGCATGAACCTGCTGCAGGGCCTGCCGGGCGACATCCCCCTGGTAGTGACCCTCAACCGCAGCGAGGCAATCGATCCGGCCAAGGTGCTGCGGACCCTGCATTACGCGCACCCGGTACACGACCACGCTGCAGTACGCGCACAGCAGCGCTGGGCGGAACTGCAGGGCCGCCGCCACACATGGTTTGCAGGCGCCTATTGGGGCTGGGGATTCCACGAGGATGGCATCCGCAGTGCCCGCCACGTGGTCGATGCCCTGCAGGCCTGCGCTCCACATCGGAACGTATCCGCCTCGGATGAGGTGGCGGCATGAGTGCCAGCGCGCTCTACATCGGGCAGGTGATGCATCGCCGGCATCATCCGCATCCGCATGCATTCCGTTACCCCATCGCGCAGCTGCTGCTCGACCTGGATGAACTCGACACGGTGTTCGCCGGGCGCTGGTTGTGGTCGGTCAATCGCCGCAACCTGGCCGAGTTCCGCCGCAGCGACTACTTCGGTGATCCCGCGCGGCCGCTGGCCGATGCGGTGCGCGATCACGCTGCGGGCACGCTTGGCTACCGGCCAACCGGTCCGGTGCGCCTGCTCACCCATCTCCGCTTCGCCGGGCATGTCTTCAACCCGGTCAGCTTCTACTACTGCTACCAGGCCGACGGCAGCACGCTGGACTGCATCGTGGCCGAGATCACCAATACCCCCTGGAAGGAACGGCACGCCTATGTGCTGCCGGTCGCCACGGCCCTCCACGAAGGGGCGTCATTGCGCTGGCAGTTCGACAAGCGCTTCCATGTCTCGCCGTTCATGCCGATGGATTGCCGCTACGACTGGCGCTTCAACCGACCGGACCAGGACCTGCGCGTGCACATGCAGGTCTGGCGCGACGGGGTGCGCCAGTTTGATGCGACCCAGGCCATGCAGCGACATGCCTTGAACGGCCGTGGGCTGGCCCGGGTGCTGGCCTGCTATCCGCTGATGACCACCCAGGTGGTGGCCGCCATCCACTGGCATGCACTTCGGCTGTGGATGAAACGCAACCCCGTGCACGACCACCCTGCTCTTGCCGAGAAACCACGATGAACTCGATGACCCCTCTGGTCGCCCTGCCGCGCCCCGGCGCCCTGGATGCGTTCCTGCGCCGCCGCCTGCTGGCCCAGCTTGCCCCCATGCGCGACGGTCGCCTGTGCGTACGTGACGCATTGGGCGAGGTCTGGCTGGGCGATGCCTGTGGCGAACTGCATGTCACCGTCACCATCGATGACCCTGGGTTCTATCGCAAGGTTGCAGCGCAAGGCAGTGTGGGCGCAGGTGAAAGCTACATCCAGGGCGAATGGCACTGTGATGATCTGGTGGCACTGATCCGGCTGTTGGTACGCAATCGCGACCTGCTGGACGGCATGGAGCGTGGCCCGGCCCGCGTGGGTGGCTGGCTGCTGCGGGGCTGGAACCGCCTGCGCCGGAACAGCCGTGAGGGCAGCCGCCGCAACATCGCCGCGCACTATGACCTGGGCAACGATTTCTTTGCCCTGTTCCTGTCGCCGGACCTGATGTACTCGTCGGCGTTGTTCGCCAGTGAGTCCGAACCACTCGAATCGGCCTCGCGGCGCAAGCTGGACCGCATCTGCCAGCAGCTGCAGCTCAAACCCGGCGACCGCGTGGTGGAAATCGGCACCGGCTGGGGTGGTTTCGCGGTCCATGCCGCCCGGCACTATGGCTGCCATGTCACGACCACCACCATCTCTGCAGAACAGCATGCGCTGGCCGCCCGGCGCGTACGGGAGGCGGGCCTGCAGGACCAGGTCACGCTGCTGATGCAGGACTACCGCGACCTGCAGGGCCAGTTCGACAAGCTGGTGTCGATCGAGATGATCGAAGCGATCGGCGCCGAATACCTGGACACCTACATGGCCACGCTGCAGCGCCTGCTCAAGCCTGATGGCGTTGCCCTGCTGCAGGCCATCACCATCGAGGACCACCGCTACGAACAGGCCCGGCGCAGCGTCGATTACATCAAGCGCTATGTGTTCCCGGGCAGCTTCATCCCATCGATCAACGCGATCATGGCCGCCAAGAGCCGATCCAGCGACCTGCAGCTGATCGCCCAGCAGGATTTCGGCCACTCCTACGCATTGACCCTTCGCGCCTGGCGCCAACGTTTCCTGGCCCAGCTGCCGGCAGTGCAGGCGCAGGGTTTTGACGCGCGCTTCTGCCGGCTGTGGGAATTCTACCTGGCCTATTGCGAGGGTGGCTTCCTGGAACGTTCGATCGGCGTCTCGCATCTGCTGCTGGCCCGTCCGGACCACCGGCCCATTTTCGCTGCGACCGACAGCCACTGACATGCATCGCTTCTGGGCCAATCTGCTCGGCAACCAGCTGGTCTGGCTGTGTGCCGTGGCCGGCGCGAGCCGCGGCTGGCAGTGGCCCGCGCTACTGGCCGCTTCGCTCTACATCGGCAGCCAGCTGTTGACCTCACCGCGCCCCCGGCTGGATCTGCGGCTGTTGATGTTGGCACTGGCCTGCGCATGGCTGGTCGACGCCAGTGCCGCCGCCAGCGGCACGGTGCGCTACGCGGCGGCCCCACTGGGTTGGGCGCCACCGCCGTGGATCATGGCGTTGTGGGCGGCGTTCGCGATGACGCTGACCACGTCGATGCGCTTCCTGCAGCACCACCCGGCCCTACCGGCCCTGTTCGGCCTGCTGCTGGCACCGCTGGCCTATCTGTCTGCCGCACGCGGTTTCGACGCAGTGCGGTTCGCAGATCCCGTATGGCCAGGACTGCTGGTGCTGGGCGCGGGCTGGAGCATTGCGCTTTCCCTGCTGTGCCGGACCGCCCGTCGCGGCATGCACATCCCGCAGCCGCCCTTCGCAGGAGCGTCGTCATGATCAATCTGATGTGGGTCCTGCTGTACGCCGTACTGGTGATGAGCTGGGGCTGGGCCTGGCAGCGCCGCCACCACAACATCGGCGTGGTCGATGTGCTCTGGGCAAAGGGCGTGGGCGCCTCGGCGCTGTTGCTGGCGCTGCTGGGCGACGGTGCGGTGATGCCGCGGATCGCGCTGGGCGTGCTCGGCGGCTTGTGGGGCAGTCGACTCGCCCTGCATCTGTGGCACCGGGTCCGTCACGAAGAAGAGGACGGACGCTACCGCTACCTGCGCCAATACTGGCACGGCCACCAGGGCAAGATCTTCGGCTTCTTCATGGCGCAGGCGCTGCTGATCCTCCTGTTCGCCCTGCCCTTCGTGGCGGTGGCTGCCAACCCTCGGGCCGACCTGACCCTGTGGGTGGTGGCCGCAGCGCTGGCCTGGCTGCTGAGCGTCGGCTGCGAAAGCCTGGCCGACCGCCAGTTGGCCCGCTTCCGCGCCGACCCGGCGAACAGGGGCCGCACCTGCCGCGCCGGGCTCTGGCGCTATTCCCGCCACCCCAACTACTTCTTCGAGTGGCTGCACTGGTTCACTTATGTCCTGCTCGCGGTCGGCTCGCCACTGTGGTGGCTGGCCTGGGCCGGCCCGCTGCTGATGTACGTGTTCCTGCGCTATCTGAGCGGCGTTCCATTCACCGAGAAACAGGCACTGCGCAGCCGCGGCGACGACTATCGCGCCTACCAGCGCAGTACACCGATGTTCTTTCCCTGGTTTCCCCGTTCTTCCAAGGAGCATTCCGCATGAGCGCGATCCCGTCACTGAACCCAGCCGAAGATGCGGAAACCGGGTTGATCGCCTGGGCCGAACGCGGGCTGATCCCCGATGCGGCGCTGCGTGCGGGCATCCGCCGCTTGTGCGCGCAGCGCCTGCATGAAGAAAGCGAGGGTGGCATCGAAGGCCAATCGGCACGCTTCAGCCGGCGCATCGTCGAGCTGGCCGACAGCCCGCTCGCGTTGCATACCGACGCAGCCAACCGCCAACACTATGAAGTGCCGGCAGCCTTCTTCCAGGCCTGCCTGGGCAAGCGACTGAAGTACAGCAGCTGCTACTACCCCACCGGGCGCGAAACGTTGGACCAGGCGGAGGACGCCATGCTGGAACTGTACGGCCAGCGCGCCGGACTGGCCGATGGCCAGCAGATTCTTGAGCTGGGCTGCGGCTGGGGCTCATTGACCCTGTGGATGGCCGAACGCTACCCGCAGGCGCATATCACTGCCGTCTCCAACTCGCACAGCCAACGCCAGCACATCATGGCGCAGTGCCAGGCGCGCGGCCTGGACAACGTCAAGGTGCTGACCTGTGACGTCAACCAACTTGATCTGCCGACAGCCCGGTTCGACCGGTGTGTCTCGGTGGAGATGTTCGAGCACGTACGCAACTACGAGCGCCTGCTGGCAGGCATCGCACGGTGGCTGAAACCGGATGGCGCGTTGTTCGTGCACATCTTCGCCCATCGCACACTGATGTATCCGTTCGAGACCGAGGGTGGCGACAACTGGATGGGCCGCCACTTCTTCACCGGCGGCCTGATGCCGGCCGCCGACACGCTGCTGCATTTCCAGCGCGACCTGAGCCTGGATCAACGCTGGTTGCTGGACGGCACCCACTATCAGCGCACGGCCGACCACTGGCTGGCCAACCAGGATGCCGCCCGCGAGCAGGTGATGCCGGTGCTGATCGCCACCTACGGCCAGGCTGCAGCGAAGGTCTGGTGGCAGCGCTGGCGGATGTTCTGGATGGCATGTGCCGAACTGTTCGGCTACGACGACGGCCAGCAGTGGCTGGTCGCCCACTATCTGTTCCGACCCCGCTGAGGTGCCCCATGAGCATGTTCTCGCTGCTTCCGCTGATCGCAGTCGGCCTGTTCGGCTCAGGCTGCTCCTCCAGCGACACCCGGCCGCTTCCGCGTGCGCCGTCGGTGGATGTGCCACGCTTCATCGGCGACTGGTACGTGATCGCCCATATTCCGTCCTGGCCCGAACGCGATGCCTACGATGCGGTGGAAAGTTATGCCTTGAAGCCCGACGGGCGCATCCAGACCACCTTCACCTATCGCAAGGGCAGCTTCGATGCGCCGCAGAAGTCGATGCACCCCGTCGGCCGTGTCGAGAAGGAAGGCAATGGCGCGATCTGGGGCATGCAGTTCATCTGGCCGATCCAGGCCGAGTACGTGATCGCCTGGCGGGATGACGACTACCGCCAGACCATCGTGGCGCGCAGCAAGCGCGACTATGTCTGGTACATGGCGCGTACGCCGCAGGTGTCCGACGGCGACTACCAGAAAGCCGTGCAGCGCATCGCCGAAATGGGCTACGACATCCGCCGGCTGCGGCGCGTGCCGCAATCCATCCGGTAGTGCGTGGCAACAACGACCCGATTGCGCCCTGCGTCATGCATCACCCGGCAGAGGATGCCAGAATTCCCGGACAGACCTGAGCCGGGGATCAGCACGATGGGCAGCCACGCAGAAGCGACATGGAACGGGCTTGAAGTGCGGCAGATCCGTGCGAGCGACCTGGATGTGATCTGTGCCCACCGCGAAGCCATGTTCCGCGAGAGTGGGCGGACCGAGGAGGTCCTGCGGGCGATGGCGGCTCCTTTCCGTGCCTGGCTGGCGCCGCGCCTGGCCTCGGGCGAGTACTTCGGCCATGTTCTTGCAGACCAGGGCAGAACCATCGCCGGCATTGGCCTGATGCTGATCGACTGGCCACCCCACCCTGCCCATCCGGAACAGGGCTGCCGCGGCTACGTCCTCAACGTGTATGTGGAACCGGAGTACCGCCGCCGGGGCATCGCCCGGAAGCTGATGGTCCTGGCAGACCACGCCTTCGCCGAGCGTGGCGCCACCTACGCGGTCCTGCATGCCACCGCGCAAGGGAAGCCGCTGTACGCCGACCTTGGCTGGGCCGGAACCAGCGAGATGGCACGCAGCCTGCGCGACGAGGGGCGAACGCCCTGAAGTCGATCCCGGCCGGTGCGGATCGGTGGCATGCCGCACCGGAAGCTTCCCGATGACATCCACGCCAAGCGCCATCACGCTTGCGGAAACGGCTTGTTTCCGCCCTGGCAATCCATCCCGCCAATGGATAGCCCCGAATCGATGGATAAAGCGCATCGATTCTTAGGAATAATCGCAAAAATCAAGCATTTTCGATGTTCGCCGCGACAGCAGCGCCAGAATGGTCATCACGCCCCATGGGCGCCGATCACCTCCCTGCGCATGAATGGACCTCCTGCCCCGCGCCCGCTGCGACTGGCACTACTGGACGACCACGAAGTCGTCCGTCGCGGCACTGCCCTGCACCTCTCCCGCGACGCCCGCTTCCGTATCGTCGCCAGCCACGCCCGCAGCGACGAACTCATCGACAGCCTCCAGCAGATGCGGGTGGATGTCGCGATCATCGATCTGACCCTGGCCCGCGACGATCGCAGCGCGTCCGAGCTGACCCCGCTGCTGCGCGAGCACTTTCCTCGCGTCACCCTGCTCGCTTTTGCGACCCTTTCACCCTCGATCCACATCAACCAGCTCATCGCCACGGGTGTCAGCGGCGTGGTCAGCAAGGCCGAACCACTGCCGATGCTCGCGGACGCGATCGTGCGGGTATCGCAGGGCCTTCCGCGACTGCCACCCGACTGCACGCTGCCGGGAGACTGCGAAGAGCTCAGCCGCAACGAGCGCGAAGTACTGGAGCTCCTGCTGGCGGGCCTGACCGTTTCGGAAATCGCGCTCCGCCGCCATCGCAGCATCAAGACCGTCAGCACACAGAAGGTTGCGGCCCTGCGCAAGCTCAGGCTGCGCAACGATGCCGAGATCTACGCCATGCGGCAGCAGCTGGAATCACCGTGAAGATGCGCGATCGAATGCGTACATCCACCCTCCTGCTGTTGGCGCTCATCCTGCTTCCCGCCGCGTCGGCCGAGGATGCGTCATCACTTGAATGGGGGCCGGGGCGCGAAGTCCGGGTGGCGACCACGCCGTCGCTGCACCCGGTACCCGCTGCACTCGCTGGCGGCACGACGTTGCCAAGCCTGGCCCATGGCTACGCCAATCTGGTTGCACGGCGTTCGCAGCTGCAGTTCCAGGAGCACCAGCATCCCAGCACCGGCGCATCGGTGGCTGCCGTCTGCAGACGCGAAGCGGATCTGGTACTGGTGATTGGCAACCACCTGCAGCCACCCTGCCCCGGCCTGGTGGCATCCAGCACGTTCCGCGGTGGCAAGACGATGCTCGCCGGCCGCAGCGGCGAACGCCTGCCACGCGATATCACGGAACTGGACCACCAGGTCCTGGCCGTGCTCGAAGGGGGGCCGTATGCGGGATGGCTGGCCGCGCGCCATCCGCACGTCCGCCTGCTACACCTGGCCGATCGGCACGCCACGCTGGCAGCTGTTGAAAACGGCACCGCCGATCTGGCAATCGGCCTGGAAACGACCCTGCGGCCCCTGATCCGTCGGCATTTCGCCGGGCACTTGCACCTGCAGCCTTTCGACAGCGATTTCTCCACCGACCTGCACCTGCTTGCGCGCCACGAAGATCGCCAGCTGCTGGAGCGCATCGAGCGGGCATTGCACGACATTACGCTGGAGGAACATGCCGGCCTGTTGCAGCTATGGGCCCAACAGGCGGCCCCCGCCTCGCTGGAGCACGTCCTGGACTGGATGCGTCAGCTGCCCCCGCAGTGGCTGCCGGCCCTGGCTGCCGCATTGGCAGTCGCCCCGTTCCTGTGGCATGCCTGGCACAGGCGCCTGCGTGCTGAAGGCCGTGCCCGCGCCCGCGCGATTGGCATGTTGAGCCACGAGGTGCGCAATTCGGCCCAGGCAGTCCTTGCCTCGATCGACCTGCTCAGCCAGCCGTCGGCGCCCATGGGGCAGCGAGAAGCGCTGGCGGCTGCACATGCCGCGGGCTCCTCGCTGCGCAACCTGCTCAACCGCTCGCTGGAGTTCTCACGCCTGGCCAGCGGCACCTTCAAGCCGCACGTAGAACCTTGCGACATTGCACGACTCTGCCGCCAATCGCTGGATGCAATTCGTCCCCAGGCTCGGCAGCGCGGGCTGGCGCTTCGCTTCGACTGCCTCCCCGAGCCCTGCCCCATTGTCGCCATCGATCCGGAAGGACTGCGCCAGATCATCGACAACCTGCTGGGAAACGCACTCAAGTTCACCGACGTCGGCGGCATCGAGCTGCGCCTTCAACTGACGCCAGGCAACCACCCTCGTGAGCTCATGCTGGATGTGATCGACAGCGGAATCGGCATCACTGCAGAGCAACTCACCGTGCTGTTCCAGCCATTCCAGCAGGGCGGAGACGGCAAGGAGCGCGGAGGCAGCGGATTGGGACTGATGATCGCGCATGCGCTTGCCCGCGCAATGGGCGGCAACCTGTCAGTACACAGCGTCCCCGGGCGCGGCAGTCGCTTCACCCTGCGCCTGCCGGTACGCCCCGCCAAGGCCAAGGTCACGTCAACCGCCAGCGCCGGCGCGGGAACGCCGCTGGGCGGGGTTGAGCTGCTGCTGGTGGAGGACCACGCCCTCAATCGCCGGGTCATCAGCGAGCAGCTGCGCCGCCTGGGTGCCGATGTACACGCGTCTGGCGACGCCGCCAGCGCGCTTGCCGAGCAGGCCGTGAGACCGCGCAGCGTGATCCTGCTCGACATCGGGCTCGGGGACATGCATGGCTATGCGCTGGCCATGCAGTTGCGCAGGCAGGCGCGCGCCCCGCTGCGACTGATCGCGCTGTCGGCACGCCGTGATCGTCGGCATGTGGCGCGCTGCCGGAAAGCAGGGTTCGACGCCACCCTGACCAAGCCACTACAGCTTGAGTCACTGCTGCGGGCGCTGGAGCTGCCGGCGACCGGACAGGCCATCGCAACGGGCACAGCCGCAGGCGACCCCGACTACATCACGGACATCGGCCACGAGCTGCTGCGGATCGAACAGGCCATCGATGACGCCAGTGCCACTGACCTATGCCATCACGCGCATCGGCTTCAGGGGGCCCTGCAGATATACGGGGCTGCCGCAGAGGCGGACACGGCGGGCGACCTGTGGGAGCTGGGTCGCGACGCCACACCCGACTGGGCCGATGCGCGACGCCTGTTGCGCGTCCTTCAGCAATGGCATGGCTCCCGCGCTGCGGAAGCCATGCCCGGGGCCTGATCAGGCCGCCAGACGCTCGACCTGGCGACGGGTCAGGTCGTTGAAGCGACCCAGCGACATCAGATGCTGGTGGATCAGCGCCAGCCAACCACTGCGATGCCACTCGATCACAGTGGCTTCCGGCAGCGCGACGAACTTCTCGACGTCGACGACCTGGAAACCATTGAGGTTGAATTCACGGCCATCCGGGGTACGCACGGTGGCGTTGCGCTCGACCAGCAGGCCGTTGTCGATCAGGGCCTTGGAGAAGGCCTGGGTCTGTTCGTGCTCACGGGTGAACTGGCCACAGAACTCCAGCGCCTGCTGCACCATGTCGGTGGCCTTGCCATCGACGAACAGCGGCTGGCCTTCGTCACCGCCCTTGACCACGCGCGAGCTCTCTTCGTCGATGCCCAGCAGGAAATCATTGTCCGAGCCGGTGTCGATGAAGATGAAGGGGTGGCGACGCAGGTAGGCCGGGATATAGGCCTCGTCTTCCCACAGGCCATCCTTGATGAACAGGTTCTGGTCGGATACGCCAACGGCAGCCATCGGCACTGCGGTCGGGCCAGCGAAGAGGATCGGGAAGTGGTGCAGCGCCAGCGAGAACTCGCCGAGCACCAGCGGAATGGCGTTGTTGCCCGCGGCAAACTCGAGCCTGCCCGGCAGGATGCGCAGGTCGGCGTGCACATCGGCCTGCAGCGGCACCGGACGGGTGTAGAACAGGGGGGCGTTGCTCGGCGCCGCTTCGGTGGTGGTGTCGCTGGTGGTGGTCATCTTGGGAACCGTTCGATCATGCGCGCCTGCCATCCCGGGCGCGCCAGCGGGAACAACCTGAATCCCGCATTATCAACAAGCTCGATGACAACGGCCACCCCATCGTCGGCCTATTTCAGCTGCAGGGGGTACCGCTGCCAGAGCACATGGACCAGGAAACCGGCCAGTTCGGTGTCACGCGCGCTGACCGCTGCGCGGATCTTGTCCAGCAGCACCATGTCCGAACAGGAGCGCACATCCGCGTGGTTGGCCTGCCCTGCCCGGCGCGCGCGGTAGCGCGCGGCCCGTTGCGCGTCACTCATGGCGTACCCGAACTTGGGCGGACGGCCGCGCTTTCGCGGCAGGGTCAGCTCCAGGGTTCCGGGGTCTTTGTCATCACGCATGAGAAGGGTGCGGGCGGCGGCGAGCAACGGGGGGTGCGCAATTTATCGTGAGGCATCACTTTAATCCAGCTTTTTCTGCAGTTTTGTTGCGATGCAATGCAAAAAAATCGCATCCCGAGGGCCCCATCCACGCATGGCGTGGATCTACTGCAGAGCTCGCGACCCGATCGCCCTGTAGATCACGCCATGCGTGGATGCGCGCCCCGAACACAAAAAAGGGGCGCCCGCGAACGGGCTCCCCCCACCTTTCCTCATGCAGCGCGTACCGGCTCGTAGCCGTGCAGGTGCGCCTCGCTACTCGCCCGCCCCTGGCTGAGCGAACGCAACGACGTGGTGTAACCCACCAGCTGCGCCAATGGCGCAAAACCACTGACCTCAGCGCGACCGTCCTGGTCCTCGATGCGGGCGATGCGACCGTGGCGCCGGTTGAGGTCGCCGACCACATCGCCCACCGACGCCGATGGCGAATGCACCGTCACCGCCATCACCGGTTCCAGCAACTGCGTGCCACCTTCAGCCAGCGCGGCCTTGATCGCCTCGGCACCCGCGCGATGGAACGCCATCTCCGAAGAGTCCTTGGCATGGGTCTGGCCATCGACAAGACTGACCTCGATGCCGACCACCGGATGACCCTGCGGCCCTTCCGACAGCGCGGCACGTACGCCCTTCTCCACCGCAGCGATGAAGCTGCGCGGCACCACGCCACCGACGATGCGGTCGTTGAACACCACCTTGTCATCCTCGCGCGGCGACACATCCAGCACCACGTGCGCGAACTGGCCCTGGCCACCGGTCTGCTTGACCAGCCGCCCGACGACGCCGGTCATCGCACGCAGCGGCGTCTCCTGGTAGGCCACGCGTGGCGCACCTACGCCCACGTCGACCTTCCATTCGCTGCGCAGGCGCTCGACCATCACCTCCAGGTGCAGCTCGCCCATGCCCCAGACCAGGGTTTCCGCCGTGTCGCGATCGGTTTCGACGCGGAACGACGGATCTTCCTGGGCCAAGCTGGCCAGGCCCTGCGCCATCCTGATCAGGTCGGCCGCACGCGCCGGCTCCAGGCGCCACGCCAGCACCGGCGCCTGGGCCTGGATGTTCTCCAGGCGCAGCGGCTGCGCACGGCCGCTCAGCGTTTCGCCACTGACCGCATCCTTCCAGCCCAGCACCGCGACAATGTCACCGGCCACGGCCTGCTCGATGTCGTGGGTCTGGTCGGCCTGCACCCGCACCAGCCGGCTGACACGCCGTCCCTGTGGGTGCTGCGAGCTGGCCACCGCGTCGCCCACCTTCAAGGTCCCCGAGTACAGCCGCACGAAGCTCAGCGCGCCGTGTTGCTGGTGGGTGATCTTGAACAGCAGGCCCGCCAGCGGACCGTCCGGATCCGGCGGCAGCACCACCTCGCCGCTCTCGCTTTCGGCGGTCACGGCAGGGCGATCCAGCGGCGACGGCAGGTAATCGACCACGGCATCGAGCAGCGTCTCGATACCCTTGTCCTTGAACGCAGCACCGGCCAGCACGGGCACGCCCGCACCCGCCAGCGTCGCCCGGCGGATCGCCGCGCGCAGCTGTTCGGCATCGATCACGCGACCTTCCAGCCAGGCATCGGCCAGTTGTTCATCGTGATCGGCCACGGCCTCGACCAGCGCATCGCGCTGAGCCTGCCACTGCGCGCGTGCCGCGTCGTCCCACGGGGCCACCGTGGTTGCGGCGCCATCCTGCCACTGCAGCACGCGCTCATCGACCAGGTCGACCCAGCCATTGAAGCCGCTTTCGCTGCCCAACGGCACGCCCAACGCCCACGGTCGCGCCTGCAGTTTGTCCTGCAGCTGCTCCAGCACGCGCTCGAACGAAGCACCGACGCGGTCCATCTTGTTGACGAAGGCGATCAGCGGCACGCGATGGCGACGCGCCTGGCGCCATACCGTCTCGGACTGCGGCTGCACGCCGTCCACGGCCGAGAACACGGCCACGGCACCGTCGAGCACGCGCAGTGAACGTTCGACTTCGATGGCGAAGTCGATATGGCCGGGGGTGTCGATCAGGGTCAGCCGATGCGACGGCAGGTCACGTGGCGCCCACTGCGCCTGCACGGCGGCAGCGCCGATGGTGATGCCGCGTTCGCGCTCGATCGCCGAGAAATCGGTGGTCGCATTGCCGTCGTGCACTTCGCCGACGCGGTGGATCTCGCCGCTTTTCCACAGCAGGCGTTCGGTCAGCGTGGTCTTGCCGGCGTCGATGTGGGCAATGATGCCGAGGTTGCGACGGCGGGAAAGGACGTGGGTGTTCATAAAGAGGTTCCTGCAAAGCCAACTTCAGGGGCCGCACACCCCGGTTGGCGACAGGGTGCGCGGCTAGCGTTCGGTCTCGGCGATCTGGTGCATGGCACGTTCTCCTTCGCAGTACTGGGTAGAGTCGAGTAGGTAGCGTCGACTGGGTAGCGTCGACTGGGTAGAGTCGACTGTTAGTCGACTAATGAGAAACAAAAACAAAAAGAGCGCCCCGGAGGGCGCTCTGTCGAAGGTCCAGCGATGACCGCTTCAACGGCCTCGTGGGGCTCCAGGCAGACACGCCCGTTCCGCGCTTGCGCGGGTCAGGGTGAAAAACTTCAGGAGCGGCATCCGGTTCATGGGGCGCATTCTAGACCTGCCAATCTGGCGCGCAAGTGAATATTGCACACAATAATAGAACGATGAGGCCGACCGACATCGGGGTCGGATCCCTTTGCCCAAAGCAAAGGGCTCTGCCCCTGCCATGTCCTACTTGCAGTCGTGCAGCTTGCGCGCCTCACCCACGGTCGCCGCCTGGTCGTCGCCCATCGAGATCCACCCCTTCAGCGACGTCGCCGGGTCCATGTGCGGCAGCCGTGCGCCACCTTGGATCAGCACTTCGGTCCAGCTCCCCACCGGCGCCAGCTCGGACAGGCGTGCCGCCTGATCGTCCTCGGTACTGAACATGTCGTCCGGGCCCGCCGGAGGCGTGGTATTCACGGTTTCCGTCTTGTGGGTCCGGACCCGAAGTGCACCGTCCGGCAGCCGCTGGGTGATCACCTCGTATCGCTCAACACCATACGCCCAGCTGCTTTCGCCAACGCTGCGGGTCTCGCTGCCGTCATCGGCCACGGCCACCACCTCGCCGGCCGGCCCGATGACGCCCGCGACAGCCCCCAGGCCTGACATCAGCGCCTGATAGACGATCATCTGCCGCTGTTCGGAGGTCAACGCACCGGCCTTGAGCTTGGTCGCAGGAATCTTCAGGTACGCCGTCTCCCTGCACAGCACCAGCACCTGCTGGTCGTCCCAGCTCACCGACATTTCCTCGTTGGCGAAGTACTGCGTCTTCATCGACGTCACAGCGGCACCGTCGCTATTGGAATGTCGGGTCTCGATCAGCGAGGCGTTCTCGGCCGCGTCGGTCAGCGAAACCTGAGAGGTCGAAGCCGCATTGGCAGCGCAAGCGGAAGCAATCATTGCCGCGAGCAGCACGCTGCAGGTAACGGTGCGGAACATGGCATCAGTCCATTGAAGAAGACGAAGCAATCATGATACCCGGAGCAACCTGGCGGGCCCTCGCTCAGGTCACCACCACCAGCGGCACCCCGCGCCTTGGGTGCTCCAGCACCACCACATCCTGCTGGTAGACCCGCTGCAGGTTGTCTTCGGTCAGCACCTGCAGCGGCGTGCCATCGGCCGCCACCCTGCCCTGTTCCAGCAGCACGATGCGATCGGCGTAGCCAGCCGCCAGGTTCAGATCGTGCAGCACCACGATCACGCACGCACCAGCTTCGGCACTGGCACGCACGCTACGCAATGTGCGCTCCTGGTGGCGCAGGTCCAGCGCGGCGGTCGGCTCATCGAGCAGCAGCAGCGGCGTATCCTGCGCCAGCACACGCGCGAACGTGGTGCGGGCGGACTCGCCACCGGACAGCTGCTGCACCTCGCGCAGGCGCAGCGCCTGCAGTTCGGCGGCATCGATGGCCGCTTCCACCCGGGCTTCGTCCGTGACCGGGTCCGGCGGGTGTGGCAACCGGCCCATCGCCACCACCTCCTCTACGCTGAAGGCGAAACGAACGCCGTGCTCCTGCGGCATTACCGCGCGCTCGCGCGCCAGCGGCCCGGCCTTGTAGCTGGCCAGCGGTTTGCCCAACAGGCTCACCTCGCCCGCATCGGCGCGCAGGTCGCCGGCCGCTACCGCCAGCAAGGTGGACTTGCCTGCGCCGTTCGGGCCAACCAGCGCGGTCACCGTACCCGGCTCGAACGCGAGCGAGATGCCATGCAGGATCTCGCGCTGCTGGCGGCGCACCACCACCTCGTGCAGCTTCAGCAGTACGCTCATGGCGCCGCCTTGCGGCGCTGCTGCAGCACCAGCCAGAGGAAGAACGGCGCGCCCAGCGCGGCCGAGAACAAGCCCAGCGGAATCTCCGCCGGCGGATCGAGCGTGCGGGCCGCGGTGTCGGCCACCACGATCAGCAGCGCGCCCAGCAGGCCGGACAACGGCAGCAGCCAGCGATGCCCGGGGCCGACCAGCAGGCGCGCCACGTGCGGCACCACCAGGCCAACGAAACTGATCGAACCGGCAAAGGCCACCGCCGCGCCCACCAGCAGCGCACTGAACGCCACCAGGCGACGCCGCGTGCGGGTCACGTCCAGCCCGAGGTGCTGCGCCTGGCGTTCGCCCAGCGCCAGCATGTCCAGCGGCGTGGCCAACCGCTGCAACGCGAACACGCCGATGGCAAACAGGGGCACCACCGCCGCCACATCGGCCCAGTTGGCACGCGCCAGCGAGCCCATCTGCCAGAACACCAGCGACTGCAGTTCGCTTTCGCTGGCGATGTAGGTGAGGAAACCGATCAGCGCCGAGCAGAACGCGGCCATCGCGATGCCGACCAGCAGCAGCGTGGCATTGCCACTGCCTTTGCCGGGTCGCGCCAGCGCGTAGGTCAGGCCGATCGCCAGCGCACCGCCGGCGAATGCCGCTACAGGCACCAGCCAACCGGCTGCGCCCGCAGCGCCGAGAACAATGGCTGCGACTGCACCCAGCGCAGCACCCTGGCTGACACCGACGATGCCGGGGTCGGCCAGCGGATTGCCGAACAGGCCCTGCAGGCTGGCGCCGGCCATCGCCAATGACGCGCCGACCATCGCGCCCAACAGGGCACGCGGAATGCGCAGCTGCCAGACCACGGCCAGGTCGCGGCCGCTGACCGCCTGCGGATCGAGCAGCCCCAGCTTCACCGCCAACGCCTGCATCACCTCCAGCGGCGGCAGCCGCAGCGGGCCCACGGCGAACGAGGCCAGCACCGCACCCAGCAGTGCCAGCAACGCCACCAGCAACATCGTCCGCCCGCGACGGCGGCGCCGATCCGCTGGACTCATGCCTTCGGCAACGCCGCCAGGGCCTTGGCCAGCGCCAGCGCGCCCGCACCGGAACCGACACTGGTGTACTTCAGCTGCACGTCCGGCATCACCCAAACCCGATTGGCCTGCCCGGCCGGGGTCTGCTTCAGCGTCGGGTACGCCTTCCACAGGCCCTCGGCACCGCCGAACAGCTGCAGGTCATGCTCGGTCACCAGGATCACCTCCGGCGCTGCGGCGACCACGCCTTCATTGCTCAGCTGCGAGTAGTTCTTCACCCCCGCCTCGGTGCCGATGTTGACGCCGCCAGCCAGCGCGATCAGCTGCGCCGAGGCGCTGTCGGCACCGGCAACAGTCGGTGAGCCGCCAGCGCCGGTGGCCGACACGTGGATCAGTCGTGGCGCATGGCCCAGGCCCTTGCCAATCGCTGCAGCCTCGTCGAGCTGACGCTGCACCTGCGTGGCCAGTGCTTGCCCTGCCTCGGCCAGCCCTAGTGCAGCGGCGACCTTGCGCACCTTGTCCGGCGCCGGCTGCAGGTCATCGATGACCACCGCCGGCTCGCCCACTTCGCGCAGCTTCTTGGCCAGTTCGGTATGGCGGCGCAGGCTGTTGCCGAGGAACAGCGAGCCCTGCAGGCTCAGCACGCCCTCCACGCCAGTGGTTCGGTTGAACAGGAACTGGTGCGGCGCGGCCAGGCCGGCCTGGGTGGTGGTGTTGGTCGGCGCGGCAAATACCTGCTTGCCCAGCCCCAGTGCTTCGATCACCGCGATGACGTCGTCGCCACCGGCGATGATCCGGCTGGTGTCGGCCACTTCGATATCGGCGCCATCATCGGAATGCACCTTGGCCGGCAGCACCGCCTTCTGGCCGTGCACGGCCGGCATTTCGGCTCCTGCCACGCGCTGCCAGCCTACCGGCAGCACGGTTTCCGCAGCGGCCGCCGTTGCTGCGGGCGACTCGGCAGGCGTATTGGCATCAGAGGGAGCCGACGAGCCGCCACAGGCAGCCAACGCCAGCGAAACAGCGAACGGAAGCGCACACAGGCGCAGACGGGACGCGATGTTCATGCACATTCTCCTTGCTGGCAGGGCGACGCGCACGCCACCCTGCCCTGTGACTTACTGCTTCGGGGTGATGCGGGTGATGCGGTCACCCTTCGGGTCTTCAGCGCCGCGCGACTTGTTCACCGCGAACACGTTGCCCTTGCCATCGGCGCGGACGTGGTTCGGCAGCGTGCCGCCATCAAGATTGGCGACCACCTTGCCGTCACCGTTCACCACGGTGACCGTGCCAGCGCCACGGTTGCTGACGTAGGCGAGGCCGGAGGCATCATCGAAGGCGACGTTCAGCGCGCCGGCGCCGACCGGCACATCGTGCAGCACCTTGCCGGCGGCCACGTCGACGATCAGCAGGTTGTCGGTGCCCTGCGAGGCCACGTACAGGCGGTTGCGTGCCGCGTCGTAGGCCACGCCCGAGGCACTGATCGAATTGCCCAGATCGATGACCTTCTCGACCTTGCCGCTGGCCACATCGATCACCGCCGCTTCCGGGGTGCCGATGCTGACGGTGAACAGCTTGCCGCCCTTCTCATCCAGCACCAGGCTCATCGGGGTGAACTTGCCGTCGTCCACGCCGGATTCCAGCGTCACCTGCGGCAGTTCCTTGAAGGTCTTCGCATCGAACACCGACAGGTGGTCCTCGCCGGTGGCAGAAGCGAACACCTTGCCGCGCGTGCCGTCGACCACCACGTCGCGCGCGTGCGGCACGGCATCGACCGGGAACTGATGGACCAGCGACAGGTCCTTCTGGCGATAGACCGCGATGGAGTTCTGGCGGGTGTTGGTGACCCAGACATTGCCGTTGGCGTCATCCACGCCCACGCCGTAGACCGCGTACACCGCGCCATTGGTGCTGCCCGGCACTTGCGCCGGGGTGATCGCCTTGGTCACCTTCAGCGACTTCGGGTCCAGCTTCAGCAGCTGCGACTGGGTCACCGGCGGGCGACCCACCGCCGAGGTCACGAACACTGCGTTGCTGGCGGCGCTGTAGGCGGACTGGTACAGGCCCGGCACCAGCTTGTTGGACTGGGTGGCGAACTGCGCCTGGCCGGACAGCGGCAGCTGCGGCGAAACGCGCAGCTTCAGCACGGTGGCCGCAGCCGGTTGGCTGGCGCGCACCACCACCGGATGGGTGCCCGGCACCGCGTCGGCCGGAATGCTCAACTGGGCCTTGAAGTTGCCATCCGCGTCGACCACCAGCGGCTGCGCGTTGAGCACGCTGTCACCGCGCAGCAGGCTGACCTTCTGGCCCGGCACGAACCCACGGCCGACCACGTCGGCAGTGCTGCCGGGAACCACGTTCTCACCGCGTGAGACGACTTCACCCTTGAAGGTGGCGTTGGCCGGCTGGTCGAACACCGGCTGCGCGGTGGCGGTCACCGCCAGCAACAGGCCGGCGGCGAGAGAGGTGAGACGGAATGACGGACGGAACGACATGGAAGGCTCCTTGCACACGTAGGCCGCGCCACGTGACGCGGGATTCATCGGTTGCCTGGGCCGCTGCACGCCGGCAGCCTCGCCTGGGTAGTGGGGTCGCACGGCATCGCGTGCGAAGGGATTCACTCGGCGGCGTTGTCACCACCCGTGGGGGCACCGTCACCGGCGCTGCGGTCGGTCACGCCGTACAGTTCATGCAGCGCGGCATGGAACGAGGCCGGCAGCATCGGGCCGTGTCCCAGCCCCGGGAACTCGCGGTACTGCACGCTCATGCCCGGCACCTTGGCCAACCGTTCTGACAACTGCATCGCCGCATCCGGCGTGGCGCCACCGATGCGGCGCAGGTGCGCGACCACCCGTGGGTTGCTCATGTCACGCTTGCCACGATCGCCAACACGCTCGGCACCGCCCAGCATCAACCAGAGCTTTGCCGGCTGGCCATGCACGTTCTGCACGAACTGCTGTTCCGGATCACCCAGCGCCGCGCCCTGGCTCCACCACAGCGAGGGACTGGCCGCCAGATAGGACTGGAAGGCGGCGGGACGGGTGTACAGCGCATTGAGCACGAACAACCCACCCAGCGAGTGGCCCCACAGCGCTTGCTGCTGCGTATCGATGCGTGCGCGACGCTCGACTTCCGGCTTGATGCGGCGTTCGATCACATCCAGGAAGGCCGCAGCACCACCGCCGACCGCCTGGGTCGTACCGCTCTCATCGTCGGCGCGGTCGATCCACGCGGTGTAGTCGCGGGTGCGCGCCTTGGAATCGATGCGCAGGTCATTGTCGTAGCCGATCAGCACCAGCACCGGCGGCGCCTTGCGCGCGGCCAGTTCGGCCAGCAGCGGCTGGTCCAGCACCATGGCGACGGCATTGCCGTCCAGCGCGTAGAGCACCGGGGATGGCGTCTTGCCGGCCTTGGCCGGAATCGCCAGGTTCACCCGCCAGCGGCGTTGCTGGTCGGGACTGTCCACCACGAAATGCTCGAAGCGATAGCTGGCCGCCGGCTCGTCGAGTACGGTATGGCCGATCTTCTGCAGCGGATTGCGCTGCTGCGCATGGGCGTACGGGGTGGCCAGGAGCAGACCCATCATCAAGGCGGCCAGGCCGCGGGCCAGCGGACCACGGCGCGAAGGCGGGACGAAATGCATCATCAGCGGCGGCAGGAGCGACCAATGGCCGCCGGTTCATAGGGGACCGCAGTCTACCTTAAACGCGAATGATTATCACATCGATCAAACGTCACACTGTGTATCACGCGCGCGATACGTTCATTTTCCCGGTTGCACCGGAAACACTGAATCCACTATTTTGCCCGGCAGCGGGGCGCAGGAGCGCCCTACCCTCGCAGGGCTGCGGATGGATGGGTGATCGAGCCATCGGCCGCGCCCTGTCCTTGCCAAACCTATCCACGCATGGCGTGGATCTACTGACCACCACCCACGGGAATGGATCCCGTGACTGCGAGAACGCCTTGAAGCGCACCACCCTGATCGTCCTTTCCCTTGGCCTGCTCGCACCGCTGGCCGCCCATGCCGCACAGGACCTGCCAACGCTCTACCAGGCCTTTGAAGAGGCCGGCAATTCGTCACTGGGCATGGACCAACTCAACCAGACGGTGACATTCACTGCCGTAGCACTGAGCGTTTCCAGCAACCTGGCGGGCGAGCCGCTGATCGAGGCCGGCGATGACCAGGGCAATGTCCTGGCCCGGCTGACCAGCGACGACGAACAGCAGGCGGCCAAGCTGGGCGCACTGGAAGAAGGCGCGACCTTCACCGCCAGCTGCACGCTGCAGTTCAGCTCGGGCACCGATTACCTGTCCTTCGGCGATTGCACCATCAAGTAAAGATGAAGCCGGCAAAATGCCGGCTTCATTTCTTTGCCTCTGTAGCGTCGAGCCATGCTCGACTCATGCATCATCACGGCCCCGTAGGCACCGGACCATACACGTTCTCCTGCGGCGTGCCCGGCAGCAGCGAGAAGATCATGATCACGATCCCGCCACCCGGTACCAGCGCCAGCAGGAACAGCCAGCCCGACTGGTTGCAGTCATGCAGGCGGCGTACGGTCACTGCGATCAGCGGCACGATCGTGGCCAGCCACATCACACACAGCAGCACCACCATGCCGATCAGGATGCCGGCCAGCGCTTCGGCACTGTTGCGCAGGAGGATCGCCAGCACGCCGGCCAGCAGCATCACTGCCGTTGCGACCAGGAACAGGAACAGCTGGTACATCCAGTACTCGCGGCGGTTCGCGCGACCCTCGAACTGGGCGTTGCGCTTCAACGGCAGAATCATTTCCTGCACGGCATCGATCCTTGAAAAAGTAGCCGCGCAGTGTGCCAAATGAACGCGTGCAGGACAATGTAGAGCCAAGCCATGCTCGGCTGTCGGGAGCCGTGAAGTGCTGCGAAAAGCAGTCGAGCATGGCTCGACGCCACATGAACCGGGTCAGCGGCCCTTCGCGGCGCGCGCAGCCTCGCGCTCGGCGCGCAAACGATCCAGCTTTTCCTTCAACTTGATTTCCAACCCGCGCGGCACCGGGTTGTAGTACACCCGTTCGCCCATCGCATCCGGGAAACCGGTCTGGTCGAGCGCGATGCCACCCTCCGCATCGTGGTCATACTGGTACTCGGCGCCGTAGCCCAGTTCCTTCATCAGCTTGGTCGGCGCATTGCGCAGGTGCAGCGGCACTTCTTCGGTACCACTCTCGCGCACGTCGGCCTTGGCCTGGTTGAAGGCCGCATAGCCGGCGTTCGACTTGGCGGTGCTGGCCAGGTACAGCACCAGCTGGGCGAACGCGAGTTCGCCCTCCGGACTGCCCAGTCGCTCATAGATGTCCCACGCTTCCAGCGCCATGCTCTGCGCACGCGGGTCGGCCAGGCCGATATCCTCGATGGCCATGCGGGTCAGCCGGCGCGCCAGGTAAGACGGATCGCAGCCGCCATCGAGCATGCGGGTCAGCCAGTACAGCGCGGCGTCCGGGTTGGAGCTGCGCACGGATTTGTGCAGCGCCGAGATCTGGTCGTAGAACTGCTCGCCGCCCTTGTCGAAGCGGCGGGTACGATCGGCCAGCACCTGGGTCAGGGTCTGCGGCGTGATGCGACCGCCCTCCCCGCCCGCCAGCTCGGCGGCGATTTCCAGCAGGGTCAACGCACGGCGCACGTCGCCATCGGCGGCGGTGGCGATTTCCAGCAGCAGTTCGGGAGCGACCTCGATGCCCTCCTCGCCCAGGCCGCGTTCGCGGTCGCCCAGCGCACGTTCCAGCGCCTCGACGATGTCGGTCGGCGAAACGCCTTCCAGCACATGCACGCGGCAACGCGACAGCAGCGCCGAATTCAGCTCGAAGGATGGATTCTCGGTGGTGGCACCGACGAACAGGATGGTGCCGCGCTCGATATGCGGCAGGAACGCATCCTGCTGCGCCTTGTTGAAGCGGTGCACCTCATCCACGAACAGCACGGTGCGGCGGCCTTCGGCGAAGCGTTGCGCGGCCTCGGCCAGCACCTGGCGCACCTCCGGCAGGCCGGACAGCACGGCAGAGATGGCGCGGAATTCCGCATCAGCGTACTCGGCCAGCAGCAGCGCCAGCGTGGTCTTGCCGCAGCCCGGCGGCCCCCACAGGATCATCGAATGCACGCGACCGGATTCGACCGCGCGGCGCAGCGCACTGTCCGGCGCCAGCAGGCGCTTCTGCCCGACCATTTCATCCAGGGTGCGGGGGCGCATGCGCTCGGCCAGCGGGCGCATGTGTTCCCGATCGACGCTCAGCAGATCGGGTCCGGGGAATGAAGTGGAGCGATGTCTTGGCACCCGGTCATTGTACCGCGCCGCCCAACGGTAGCGCCGGGCCGTGCCCGGCGGGCGGGACGCGATGTCTGGTAGTGCCGGCCGCTGGCCGGCAGATCAACAGCGTGTCAACCAAGGTTGACACCCACCAAGGCGGTGCCGGTTGGCACCCACCAGAGCAGTTGGCGCCGGGCCACAGGATTCGGTAGTGCCGGCCGCTGGCCGGCAGATCAAAAGCATGTCAACCAAGGTTGACACCCACCAAGGCGGTGCCGGTTGGCACCCACCCGAGCAGGTAGGGCCAGGCCATGCCCGGCGTCCGCCATCAATTACCGATGACGTCGGTGCCCTTCGGCGGGGTGAAGCTGAAGGTGCCGGCCGCGAAGCCCGGATTGCGCTTCCAGCCACTGAAGCTGATCACGGTACGCTGGCCAACCGCATCGGTGATTTCCATCTTGGCCAGGCCTTGGGCGTTGAAGCCCAGCGCGGCGTACTGGAAACTGGCTTCGGTCTCGCGCTTCGGCGACAGCGACAGCCACTGCAGGCCGTCGCGCTGCGCGGCCTCTTCGCTGACGTCGTACTGCTGCTCCAGCAGCGCCGGGTTGATCAGCGCGGTCAGCGGGCTGTTCTGCTCTTCCTTGCCCTGCTCGCGCACGGTGGCCTGCTCCAGGTCCGGCTCGTACATCCAGACCTTCTTGCCGTCGGCCACGATCAGCTGTTCGTGCGGGCGCACGTATTCCCAACGGAACAGGCGCGGCGCCGACAGGGCCACGCGACCACTGGTCGATTCCTTCACCTTGCCGCGGCTGTCGAACACCTGCTGGCTGAACTGGCCATCCAGGCCCTTCAGGCCGCTGGTGAAGGTCTTCAGGTCATCGCGGGCGCCAGCCCAGGCGCTGCCGGCGGCGGCGCAGGCCACGGCCAGGGTGGTGGTGGCAAGGAAACGGCGGAAGCGGAAGTTCATGCGGGAATCCTGTGGGCGCGGGCGCCAGGAAAGGTGGTTGCCAGTGTGCCCGGGGAAAGATGAATGGGCGATCAGGGCGACATTATGCCGCCCTGAACGTCCATCGGCGATTCAGCCACCGGATCCCGGCAGCTTGCCGTACAGCACCTGGCCGCGGAAGCCACGCCGCACTTCGCGATACAGCGCGCGGAACGCCGGATAGTCCTGCGGCTGGCACAACGCCTCTGGCCCACGCACTGCATTCTGCTGCAAGCGGTGGTGCACGATCACCTCCTGACCCTCGCGACTCCAGTCCACCCGGTACTCGCCGGCGGCATTGGCGAAACGCTGGCTGGCCGGGATGGCGATGATCGGCGCATTGGCCGGGAACTGCAGGCGATAGGTTTCCTCGCGCAGGCTGGCATTGCAGTAGAACGGTGTCTCGTTGGCCGGCGCCGAGGCGGTGGCGTACAAGCCACGCACCGACTCGCCACCCGGCGGGTCCGGCACGGCCATGCCGCCGGCCACGCTGAAGTCGGCGTAGTCCTCGGCCTGGAACGCCATGCGATAGCCAAACGGCCGGGTCAGATCGACCGGCACGCCCTGGATCTGCAGCTGCCCTCGCCCATCGAAACCGGAGGCGGCCATGATCTGCTCTTCAGCGCGCGCACGGTTCTGCGCGTTGAGCTGGGAGAACTGGGCGCGCATGCCGATCTCGGCGTTCTCGCCCAGCTTCGGAATGGTCTCTCCACGCAGGTTGCCGTTGGCGTCGAAGGTGAAACGTACTTCCATCGAGGTGGCGTTACGCTCCGGCGTGTTGGCCGGGGTGCGTGCCAGCGTGGCGTCGCGGGTACGCATCACCGGCGCACCCAGATCACCTTCCGGCAGCTGACCGAAGCGCGCCCACGCGGTGGTCGAATCCAGGTACAGATCAAACTCGGGAATGTAGGTGATGGCGTGGTTGAAGCGGCCCAGCACCGGAATCTTCGGCAGCGTCGGGCCGCCGCCGGCGCCGATCAGCACCGGCGAGCTGGCGATGCCCTTGGCTGCCAGCAGCGCCTCCAGGATCGTCACATGGTCCTTGCAGTCACCATAGTGGTTGTCGAGGATGCTCTGCGCGCTGTTCGGCTCCAGCCCGCCATTGCCCAGGTACACCGCCACGTAGCGGATGTTCTGCGCAACCCAGCGATACAGCGCATCAGCCTGCTCGCGGCGGTCGCTGATACCCGCGGTGATCTCATCAGCCAACGCCTGCAGCGCCGGGGTCACCTCAGCCGCCGGGCCCGCCTTGAGCTGGTAGGCGCGACCCATCTGCGACCAGTCACGATAGGTACTGGCCATGATGTTCGGACCGAACTCCCAGCCCGCCGCCGACCAGTTCTGCGCCGACATCGCCTCGCGACGCTGGTAGCGCCAGCGCCACTGCGCCTGGCCATTCTTCACCGTCGGCCGATCGCTGCCCTGCACGCCGCGGCTGTCGATGAACATCGGCAGGTTGGCCGGCGCACTCAGGGTGACTTCGGCGTCCTCGTACTCGGTGAACACATTGAAGGTCTCCCACAGGCCGAAATAGCCCGGGAAGTGCGGCGTGGCCTGGGTGCGGCGCACCTGGTAGTACAGGCGGGTGCCCGGGGCCAGGTTCGGAAACACGATCACCCGCACCTTGCGGTCGGCATACATCGCCGCCGAGGCGCTGGAGTAGCTTTCCTGGGTGTAGATGCGGTCGGCCGGCACGTCACGGCGCTGGCCGTCGGCGGTGATGGTGTAGGCGCCAAGCACCTCCAGGGTTTCCATCTTCTCGCTGTAGCTCAGCCGCACCTGGCTGAACTGCTCGACCGAGGCCTTGGTCTTGAGCAGCACTTCGTAGGTTTCGGTCTGCACATTGCCGGCATCCGGCCGCACCTGGTAGTCGGCGCGGTAACGGACAATGCTGAAGTTATTGCTGGCTTCGGTATCGCCGCTGGTGGAAGGCGGCGCCGTGGCGGGCGCGGAGGTGGCGGTGTCTGCCAGTGCCGGGCCGGCAGCCAGGAAGGCTGCCAGCGCCAGTGCCAGCGCGCTTGGTACGGGGTGAAGCATGCGTCGGTTCCTTGGACGTCGTGGGGGATACGTCGGGTCCTACTTCGGCGGCGGCGGTGCCAGCACCGTGCGGTCGCCGTTGTGCTCGGGCGGGCTGACCACGCCGGCCGCTTCCATGGCCTCGATCAGTCGCGCTGCACGGTTGTAGCCGATCTTCAGCCGGCGCTGCACGCCGGAAATCGATGCACGGCGGGTCTCGGTGACCACCCGCAGCGCTTCGTCATACAACGGGTCGGACTCGTCGCCGGACGAACTGTTCTCGGGCAGGCCGGTGGCGCCGACGACCACGCCGTCGCCCATCGTCTGCACTTCGTCCAGCACGCCGTCGACATAGTCGGCAGGGCCCATCGCCTTGAGGTGCTCGACCACGCGATGCACTTCATCGTCGGACACGAACGCACCATGCACGCGCTCGGGCAGCGCGGTGCCCGGCGGCAGGTACAGCATGTCGCCGTGGCCCAGCAGTGTTTCCGCGCCGGACTGGTCGAGGATGGTGCGCGAGTCGATCTTGGAGCTGACCTGGAAGGCGATACGGGTCGGGATGTTGGCCTTGATCAGGCCGGTGATCACGTCCACCGACGGGCGCTGCGTGGCCAGGATCAGGTGGATGCCGGCCGCACGCGCCTTCTGTGCCAGGCGCGCGATCAGCTCTTCCACCTTCTTGCCGACGATCATCATCATGTCGGCGAATTCGTCGATGAAGATGACGATGAACGGCAGCGTTTCCAGCGGGCGCGGCGCCTCGCCCAGCTCCGGGTTCGGCTTGAACAGCGGGTCCATCAGCGGCTGTCCTGCGTCCTGGGCTTCCTTCACCTTCTTGTTGAAGCCGGCCAGGTTGCGCACGCCCACTGCGCTCATCAGCTTGTAGCGGCGCTCCATCTCGGCCACGCACCAGCGCAGGCCGTTGGCGGCCTCCTTCATGTCGGTGACCACAGGTGCCAGCAGGTGCGGGATGCCCTGGTAGACGCTCAGTTCGAGCATCTTCGGGTCGATCATCAGCATCCGCAGGTCTTTCGGCGAGGCCTTGAACAAGAGGCTCAGCACCATCGCGTTGACCGCCACCGACTTGCCCGAACCGGTGGTACCGGCCACCAGTAGATGGGGCATGCGTGCCAGGTCGGCCACGGTCGGGCGACCGGCGATGTCCTTGCCCAGCGCCAGGGTCAGCACACTGGCCGACTTGTCATATTCCTTCGAGCGCAGCAGCTCGGACAGGAAGATCATCTCGCGGGTGACGTTGGGGATTTCCAGGCCGATCACCGACTTGCCCGGAATGACGTCGACCACGCGCACCGACTTCACCGACAAGCCGCGCGCGATGTCCTTGTCCAGCGAACTGATCTGGCTGACCTTGATGCCCGGTGCCGGCTCGATCTCGAAGCGGGTGATGACCGGGCCGGGATTGGCGCCGACCACCTGCGCATCGATGCGGAAGTCCTTCAGCTTGAACTCGATCTGCCGCGACAGGGTCTCCAGTGTCTCTTCGTCGTAGCCCTTCGGCTGTGGCTTGGGATCATCCAGCAGCGCCAGCGGCGGCAGGTCGGAACCATCGCCGTTGACGCCACGGAACATCGGAATCTGGGTATCGCGCTTGGCGCGATCACTCTTCTCGATCACCGGCTCAGGGCGCGGTTCGATCTTTACCGGCTCGCGCTTGGCGCGCACCTCGGCGTCGGCCTTGCGCACTTCCTGGCGCTCCTCGCGCATCACCCGGGTCTGCTTCCACTCGCTGACTTCTTCCTTCTTGCGCTCCAGCAGCGGTGCCAGCGACATTACGCCACGGCCGATCTTCTCCATCACCGTGAACCAGGACAGCCCGGTGGCCAGGGTGATCGAGGCCAGCAGCAATACCAGCACGAACAGGTTGGCGCCCAGCGCACCGAAGCCCACCGTGAGCGAATTGCCCACCAGCTTGCCGAGAATGCCGCCGGCACTGGCGACATCGCCACTGAACAGGCGCACGTGCAGGAAGCCGGTGCCGGCGATCAGGAAACCGACCAGACCGACCAGGCGCAGCGCCGGGTCCAGATCGTTCTCGCCCTTGCTCTCGCGCTTGAGGCCGAACATGGCGATCCACGCCAGTGCGCCGAGCACCACCGGCAACAGGAAAGCGATGTAGCCGAACAGCTGCAGCAGCACGTCGGCAATCCAGGCCCCGGCGCGGCCGCCGAGGTTATGCACCGGCGCGACCACGCTGCCGGTATGCGACCAGCCCGGATCCGTGGCTGAATAGGTGAACAGACTGGCCGCCAGATACAGCAGGGCCGGCGCGATGGCGATCAGGCCCAGATCGCGCCAGAGGCGCTGGCGGCGTGGATTGTCGGTCGTCGCCGCCGCGGCCGTGCGACGTGACGCCTTGCTGTCGTCCGACTTGGAGCGTTCAGGGACCTGCTTCGCCACCTTAGACCATACCTTTGGAATGCGCTGTTAGTGATTGATAATAAATGAGACGGCGTCAGTTTTCAGTTATGCGACGTCCGGCAAGGCAATCCGAGGCCCGGAACCACCGCTGGATGACGGCGTTCTGTTCATCGGCTTGAATCGCCCTGCCCCAGCCGCCACTCTATGAGCAGCCATGGATGCTGCGCAAACATCGCCAGCGCCTTGTCCCATCTACCTTTTCGCGAGTTTACATGAGCACCAGCCTGCCCTCCCGCCACCAGCGCCTCGTCATCCTCGGTTCCGGCCCGGCCGGTTGGACCGCCGCCGTCTACGCCGCCCGTGCCAACCTGAAGCCGGTCGTCATCACCGGCCTGCAGCAGGGTGGCCAGCTGATGACCACCACCGAGGTGGACAACTGGCCGGGTGACGCCCACGGCCTGATGGGCCCGGACCTGATGGCGCGCATGCAGGCGCACGCCGAGCGCTTCGAGACCGAGGTCATCTTCGACCATATCCACACCGCCGACCTGTCGCAGCGCCCGTTCAAGCTGATCGGCGACAGTCACGAGTACACCTGCGACGCACTGATCATCGCCACTGGCGCCACCGCCAAGTACCTGGGCATCCCGACCGAAGAGACCTTCAAGGGCCGCGGCGTCTCCGCCTGCGCCACCTGTGACGGCTTCTTCTACCGCGACCAGGACGTGGTCGTGGTCGGCGGCGGCAACACCGCCGTCGAAGAGGCGCTGTACCTGTCCAACATCGCCCGCAAGGTCTACCTGGTCCACCGCCGCGACACCCTGAAGGCGGAGAAGATCATGCAGGACAAGCTGTTCAGGAAGGTCGCCGAAGGCAAGATCGAGACCGTCTGGCACCACCAGGTGGAGGAAGTGCTGGGCAACGATGCCGGCGTGACCGGCGTTCGCGTGAAGTCCACCCTGGACGGCAGCACCCGCGACATCGACGCACACGGTTTCTTCGTGGCCATCGGCCACCATCCGAACACGACCCTGTTCGACGGCCAGCTGGCGATGAACAACGGCTACCTGGAAATCCGCTCGGGCCTGGGCGGCAACGCCACCCAGACCTCGGTGGAAGGCGTGTTCGCCGCCGGCGACGTAGCCGACCAGCACTACCGCCAGGCGATCACCTCGGCCGGCTTCGGCTGCATGGCCGCACTGGACGCCGAGCGCTACCTGGACGCACAGGGCAAGGCCAGCTGAGTCGAGCCATGCTCGACCCCGACCAAAGGCCGGCGCGAGAGCGCCGGCCTTTGTGCTTTCAGTAGTGCCAGGCCATGCCTGGCAGACCGAAGCCTGCCCTCACGCCCGTACGCACGCCTGCGAGAACTCGACCGGTGCCGTGGCAACGCCATCCGCGTCGCGCAGTACAGCACTCCAGCGCGCGACACCCGGGTCTGGGCCATTGCAGGCGAGATTGATGGTCAGCGGTTTGGCAGGGTCATCGAACGTCGTCGCCGATGGAGTGCACGCACCTTCCTCCGAACAGGACGCCAGCGAGAGCTCAACCGACACCGGATACTGGGGATTCCCGGCATATCCAAGTTCAATGTCCCGGGCCGCTTGGATCGGCACGTCGGTATCCGGCACCGGATGCAATGCCAGGGGCTCGCAGGTCTTTCCTGATGCCCACAGGCGATAGCCCTTCTCCACCCCTTTCATCGACGCCAAGCGGAAGACGGGGTCCTGCAGCGCCTTGGCATCATCCGGATTCGTGTGAAACGCCGTCTCTACGATGATCGATGGCATGTGCGCCTCTCGGTTCTCCCCCTTGTCCAGCGCGTGCGGAGCGGGAGCCACGGTGAATGCCGCATACTCAGGTAGCGAGTGGATCAGCTCCTTCATCGAGCACAGGACACTCTCTGCAAGAGCAGCATCCATCGGCCTACCAGGTTGCACGATCACACGAGTACCGCGCGCGGCCCCCGAGGGTTCTCCATTGCTGTGCAGATGAATCGCCACCTCAGCTCCGTGGTGGTTTGCGAGAAGCGGCCGACTGTTGATGTCTTCACGCTCCTCCCGATCCCAAAGCGTACTGCCTGCGTACGTGTTCCATATCTTTGTCTCGGCCGGATACTGCTCGGCAATCGCGTAGCGCGCAGCTATGGTCCACCACTCCTCACCACTCGGAGGATGAGTCGTTCCCGTGATCTGAACGCGCGGGCGGATGACAGGCATTTGGCTCCTTTGCTCGATCATCGCCTTCAGGTCCGCGGCGTACGACGGAGTCAAGAGCCCCTCCGAGACGCCATTCCATTCATCCCTTGAGGTCACCCACCGGTTGTCCTTGTAGCTGTAGAAATACCCATGCCCGGCTGCGACAAACGCCATCCCGGACCCAGGCGTTCCACGCGTCCGCCGCAGCGCTTCCCCCGCTTCCCGCGCCGCATCGTCCGCAGCCTTTATCTCAGGAAAGTAGTATTCGATCTCTTTCCCGTCATACAGAAAAACGACACGACTGAACGGAGCCGCCCGCTCGGCCCAATGCAGTAGTCCAAAACTGATCTCGCTTCGCTGATCCTCGAACGACGGCCCGTAATCGGCAGGAAGGAAGACCCGCTCCAGCGCCACGGTCACTACACCGTTGGCGATATCTGCTGATACCTCAACCCGGCGACTGCGCGCCTGGCCATCCACAAGACGAACGCGCTCCAGAATGTCGCGCGCCTTCTGGGTCAAGAGGATGTCGAGCCCAGTGTCCTGCTCCACCGCACGAGGAGCGTCAACGGCCTGCGCGGGGCTGATCAACAGTCCGCCGCCCACAAGAGACAGCAGAACAGAAAGGGATCCAAGGCGAAGCTTCTGGTTCATTTTGGCTACTCCATGCAAAGCGTGAATGCACCGCTCCAGCGGCGCAGCTCACTCTGTCCTTTCGAATTCAGGCATTCCGCAACCCAGCGCACACGGATGGAGAATTCAAATTTTCCTCACCTCCAACCGAAACAAACCAACCCAGCCCCGCCAACACCATTCGTGATCCACCTGGCCTATCCTTGCCAACCATGCCCTCCCCCCGCTTCCTCGACTCCCTGCAGTCCATTCCCGCCACGGACTGGGACGCCCTGCACGACGGCCAGAACCCGTTCGTCAGCCACGCCTTCCTCTCAGGCCTGGAACAGCACGGCTGCCTGCGCGAGGACTGGGGCTGGCAGCCCCGGCACTTCACGCTGTGGGAGGGCGAGCGCCTGATCGGCGCCATTCCGGGCTACCTGAAGACCAACTCCCACGGCGAATTCGTGTTCGACCATGCCTGGGCCAACGCCTATGCCCGCCATGGCCGCGACTACTACCCGAAGTGGCTGGGCGCGGTGCCGTACTCGCCGGTCACCGGGCCGCGCCTGCTGGCCCGTCACGATTCAGATCGCACCGCGTTGCTTTCGGTGTTGCGTGATGCACTGCCAGCACTGGAGGTGTCATCGGCCCATATCAATTTCCACACCGCAGCGGACGAGGCGCTGTTCGGCGATGACTGGCTGCTGCGCGAGGACGTGCAGTTCCAGTGGCAGAACCCGGGTGACTGGGCGACATTCGACCAGTTCCTCGGCGCGATGAACCACAAGCACCGCAAGAACATCCGCCAGGAACGGGCCAAGGTCACCCGCCAGGGCATCACGTTCCGCGTGGTGCATGGCGACGAGGCCAGCCGCGCCGACCTGCAGGCGATGTATCGCTTCTACCTGCAGACCTTCCTTGAGTACGGCAATGCCCCGGCGCTGACCGAGGCTTTCCTGCGCCATCTGGCCATTTCATTGGGACGTGGGCTGGTGCTGTTCCTGGCCGAGCAGGAAGGCCAGCCAATCGCCGGCGCACTTTGCCTGCGCGGTGGTGACACGCTGTACGGTCGCTACTGGGGTGGCGCCACATTGCCCGGCCTGCATTTCGAAGCCTGCTACTACCAGGGCATCGAATACTGCCTGCGCGAAGGGCTGAGCCGTTTCGAGCCGGGCGCACAGGGCGAGCACAAACTGGCGCGAGGCTTCCTGCCGACGCTGGTACGCAGCCGGCACTGGGTGGCCGACGCGGATTTCGCCGAGGCGCTGCAGGAGTGGTGCCGGCAGGAGCGGCGCGATGTGCGGCGGTACCGGCAGGAGCTGTTGGGGCACAGCCCATTTCGCGCGGACGGGTGACCAGCCAACCAGCGTTGGCATCTACCACGGCATTCGCGCGGGGCCGCGACGACTACAATGCCGGCATGACCCGCCAGCTGCCCTGGCGCCTGGCCGATGCGCCGGACGCTCCCTTCCCTCCTGCCGAGACCGCCCTGCGCCAGCCCGACGGCCTGCTCGCGGTGGGTGGTGACCTGCATCCAGCGCGTCTGCTCAACGCCTACGCAGGCGGCATCTTTCCGTGGTTCAGCGAGGGCGAGCCGATCCTGTGGTGGTCGCCTGATCCGCGCATGGTGTTCCGCACCGACGGCGTGCACCTGTCCAGCCGCTTCCGCCGCCAGCTGCGCAGCAGTACATGGGAGGTCAGCGCGGACACCGCCTTCAGCCAGGTGATGCGCGCCTGTGCGGCGGCACCTCGGCCCGGCCAGGACGGCACCTGGATCAGCCCGGCCATGGTCGAGGCCTACAGCCAGTTGCACGACCTCGGCTTCGCCCATTCCTTCGAAGTCTGGGACCGTCAGTCGCTGGTCGGCGGCATCTACGGGGTAGCCATCGGGTCAATGTTCTTCGGCGAGAGCATGTTCAGTGGCGCCAGCGGTGGTTCCAAGATCGCGCTGGCGGCACTGGCGTCCACGCTTCACGGCTGGGGTTGGGAGCTGATCGACGCCCAGGTGGAAAATCCGCACCTGCTGCGGATGGGCGCCGAACACCTGCCGCGCGCGGAATTCCTGCAGCACGTGCGCCAGGCCGTGCGCCGTGACAGCCGTGAAGGCTCGTGGACACAGGCCGTCGGACGCTTGCCAGCCCGGCATTTGGCCGGCGGTTAACACAAACTTTGCAAGCTGGGCCGGTCACGCGTAAAATACCGCGCCTTAGGCCCAGCGTGGCCGTTTTCTGAACCGCACAGGACTACATGTCGAAAGACGATTCCATCGAGTTCGAGGGCACCGTCAGCGAGACGCTGCCGAACACCACTTTCCGCGTTCGTCTGGAAAATGGGCACGAAATCATCGCCCACATCTCCGGCCGCATGCGCAAGAACTACATCCGCATCCTCACCGGTGACCGGGTCAAGGTTGAAATGACCCCGTACGACCTGACCAAGGGTCGTATCACCTACCGCATGAAGTAAGCGGTCGGCGCGCTGCGCCACTTCGACAAGGCCAGCCCTGGTTGCTGGCCTTTTGTCATGCCTGCAATCCGGCCCTGCCGGAGGTCATCGTGACCGAACTCACCGTGACGTCGGTCAGCCCTGCTTGCGGCAGATTCGCATCTGCATCCATAGCAGCATCGTGGGACCCGGTCCAGTCCGGACCGCCACCCCCCTGCCCCGCCATGAACATGCTCCCGCTGACCGCTCTGCTCGTCGCCCTTGCCGTGTCCGCCAGCGCAGCGCCCGTGCACGCCGCCGACACTCTTTCCACCTCCAGTGACTGCGTCCAGCTGGGCAGCGACCAGCAACTGGTGCGCGCCGGCGCCTCGCGCAACATCCTGCTGCGCAATGGCCAGGACCACTACGTCGTGCATTTCCAGGACGACTGCTCGGCGGCAGGCTACTCGCGGAAACTGAGCTTCGCTACGGACGGCCAGCAGGGTCTGCTGTGCGCTGCCGGCCGCAGCCAGCTGAACACCGATTCCAGCCGCTGCATCGTGTCGCAGATCGAACCAGTTGACGAGGCCACCTTCAAGAAGAAAGCCCGCCAGCGCAGCCGCTGACGTCGCGTACAACAAGGGCGGCCGAAGCCGCCCTTGTCATTTCAGGTCCGCCGAAACCGGCCGGGGGTCAGTTCATTCCACCGTGACCGGCAGCAGGCGCTCCGGTTCGGCCTGGGTTTCGACCACCAGCTCGTCGTCGCGCACATCGATGCTCACCTTGCCGCCGTTGACCAGCTTGCCGAACAGCAGCTCGTCGGCCAGCGGACGCTTGATCCTGTCCTGGATCACCCGGGCCATCGGACGCGCACCCATCAGCGGGTCGAAGCCGTGGTGGGCCAGCCAGTCGCGCGCGGTCGGCGTGGCCGACAGGCTGACGTGCTTGTCCTGCAGCAGCATCTCCAGCTCGATCAGGAACTTGTCGACTACGCGCAGGATGTGCTCGAAGCCCAGCGCCTGGAACTGCACCACCGCGTCGAGGCGGTTGCGGAATTCCGGGGTGAAGCTGCGGCGGATGGTCTCCATCGCGTCGGTGGCGTGGTCCTGCTTGGTGAAGCCGATCGAGCGCCGCGAGGCCTGCGCCGCACCTGCATTGGTGGTCATCACCAGCACCACGTTCTTGAAGTTGGCCTCGCGACCGTTGGTATCAGTCAGCACGCCGCGATCCATCACCTGCAACAGGATGTTGAAGATGTCCGGGTGCGCCTTCTCGATTTCGTCCAGCAGCAGCACGCAGTGCGGCGTCTTGACGATCTTCTCGGTCAGCAGGCCGCCCTGATCGAAGCCGACGTAGCCTGGAGGGGCACCGATCAGGCGGCTGATCGAATGCGGCTCCATGTATTCGGACATGTCGAAGCGGACCAGCTCGATGCCCAGCTGCAGCGCCAGCTGCTTGGTCACCTCGGTCTTGCCGACACCCGTCGGGCCGGCGAACAGGAAGTTGCCGATCGGCTTTTCCGGATTGCCCAGGCCCGAACGTGCCAGCTTGATTGCCGAGGACAGCGTCTCGATGGCCGGGTCCTGGCCGAAGATCACCATCTTCAGGTTGCGCTCCAGGTGCTGCAGCACATCCTTGTCGGTGGCACTGACCTGCTTGGTCGGGATGCGCGCCATCTTGGCGACGATCGCCTCCACTTCCTCGACGTCGATCAGCTCCTTGCGCTGCCCTTCCGGCAGCAGGCGCTGGCGGGCACCGGCCTCGTCGATCACATCGATGGCCTTGTCCGGCAGCAGGCGGTCGCCGATGTGCTTCACCGACAGGTCAACCGCCGCCTGCAGCGCCTCGTCGGAGTAGGTCACGCCGTGGTGCAGCTCGTACTTGGACTTCAGGCCCTGCAGGATCTCGTAGGTCTCGCCAACGGTCGGCTCGACGATGTCGATCTTCTGGAAGCGGCGGGCCAGTGCCCGGTCCTTCTCGAAGATGCCGCGGTATTCCTGGAAAGTGGTCGAACCGATGCAGCGCAGCTCGCCGGAGGCCAGCGCCGGCTTGATCAGGTTGGACGCATCCATGGTGCCGCCCGAGGCCGAACCGGCACCGATGATGGTGTGGATCTCGTCGATGAACAGCACCGCGTTGGGCACCTTCTTCAGTGCGGTCAGCACGCTCTTCAGGCGCTTCTCGAAGTCGCCACGGTACTTGGTGCCGGCCACCAGCGCGCCCAGGTCGAGCGAATAGATCACCGCGTCGGCAAGCACGTCGGGCACCGAGCCCTCGACGATGCGGCGCGCCAGGCCCTCGGCGATGGCGGTCTTGCCCACGCCGGCCTCGCCCACGTACAGCGGGTTGTTCTTGCGGCGACGGCACAGGACCTGGATGGTGCGCTCGATCTCGTCGCCACGACCGACCAGGGGATCGATGCGGCCGGACCGGGCCTGTTCGTTGAGGTTGCTGGCGAACTCGGTCAGGGCATCACCCTTCGGCTCACCCTCCCCGCCTTCCATGCGGCCCTCGCCGTCGGAGGAGGAGGACGGCTGCTCGCCTTCCTCGCCCAGCTTGGCGATGCCGTGGGACAGGTAATTGACCACATCCAGCCGGGTCACATCCTGCTGGTTGAGGTAGTAGACGGCGTGGGAGTCCTTCTCGCCGAAGATGGCGACCAGCACGTTGGCGCCGGTGACCTCCTTCTTGCCCGAGGACTGCACGTGGTACACGGCCCGCTGCAGCACGCGCTGGAAGCCCAGGGTCGGCTGTGTATCGCGGCCGTCATCTTCGGCCAGGCGCGACACGGAGGCCTCGATGGCCTGCTCCAGCTCCTGGCGCAGGCGTTCGGCGTCGGCACCACAGGCCTTCAATACGGCCTGGGCGGACGGGTTGTCGAGCAGTGCCAACAGCAGGTGTTCGACCGTCATGAACTCATGCCGGGCCTCACGGGCGCGCTTGTAGCACTGGCCGATGGTGTGTTCGAGGTCTTTGCTGAACATGGATTACTCCGGCGGCAGATGGGAACAATATGCGGCCTGACTACGCGATTTCCATCACCCTAGCGGATTGCTGCGTTCAGATGGCGTTAGCACTGCAGAACGCTTGATCTTCGTTCACTCCAGAAGACCTCAACCGGCATGAGCGAACCCTACCTGAGCCGCTGGCGATTGCGGCGTGATGGCCCGGCCATCGAAACGGCCCATGCCCGGCTCTGGCCGGTGCTGACCGCTGCCGGCACGCCGGCGATGCTGAAGATCAGCAGCGAAGCGGAGGAGCAGAACAGCCATCGCCTGCTGCGCTGGTGGGACGGCGACGGCGCTGCCCGCCTGCTGGCCCACGCCGGGCCGGCGATCCTGATCGAGCGTGCCGGCGGCGACTCGCTGCGGCAACGCTCGATCGAGGGCGACGATGAGGCCTGCACCACGATCCTGTGCCAGGTCCTGCAACGGCTGCACCGGCCACGGAGCGCGCCGCCAGCGGAACTGGTCTGGCTGCGTACATGGTTCGCCGATCTGCTGCAGCCAAGGGCTGCGCTGCAGCCACTGCTGGAACAGTGCAGATCACTGGCGGAGGGGTTGCTGCAGGAAGAGCGCGAGGTCCGGCCCCTGCATGGCGACCTGCACCACGACAACGTGCTCGATTTCGGCGCGCGCGGCTGGCTGGCGATCGACCCGAAGCGGCTGCTGGGCGACCGTGCGTTCGACTACACGACGATGTTCAGCAATCCGGATCTCTGTGGCCCGGGCATCCACGTGGCCACGCGGCCGGAGCGGTTTGCTGCCCGGCTGGAACAGGTCAGCGCACTGGCCGGCCTGGAGCGCACGCGCCTGCTGCGCTGGATCGCGGCCAGCATGGCGCTGTCGGCAGTGTGGTTCAGGGATGACGGCGACCCGGCCGAAGTGGACGAGGCGGTGGCGCGGATGGCGCTGGAGGCGCTGGCGGAGAGCTGAGACCCGCGCTTGGCAGGTGCCTACCTTGCTGGGGGCGCTCCATCCACGATCGATACAGGCCTCTGCTTTGGTAGGTGCCCACCTTGGTGGGCACACTGGGTCCGGGATCGTTGTGCCCGGACGCGAATCGGCAGCCGGTCAGGCCTTTTCCATCGTGCACAGCAGCGGATGCTGGTTCATCCGCGAGTACTCGTTGACCTGGGCAACCTTGGTCTCGGCTACTTCGCGGGTGAAGACACCGCAGACGCCGCGGCCGCGGGTATGAACGTGCAGCATCACCTGGGTGGCCTTGTCCAGGTCCATGCTGAAGAACTGCTGCAGCACATCCACCACGAAATCCATCGGGGTGTAGTCGTCGTTGAGCAGCATCACCTGGTAGAACGGCGGCGGCGCCACTTCCGGGCGCGCGGGCTCTACGGCAACGCCGTGCTCGTGCTGGGAATCGGGGGAGGACTCATGGGGCATCCATCCATTATAGGGGCTCGGGCAGGCCTGCGTCGGCCCGCCGCAGATTGGACGGCACGCACGCCCACCGTCACAATTGCACCCTCTCCCAACACTGTTTCACAGGATCTTCATGAAAAGGACCCTTCTTCCCGCCCTGCTGATCGCGCTGGCCGCTGCCGGCTCTGCCACTGCCGCAACCAGCGCCGACAAGTCCGTGGCCCGCCATCTGGACAAGCTGGGCTATACCTACGAAGTCGACGAGGATGGCGACTACCGCATGGTGTTCGACGTCGAGGGTGACCGCACCCAGATGGTCTACGTGCGCTCGGCGGTGGAGGATTTCGGCAGCCACAACATCCGTGAGATCTGGTCGCCGGCCTACAACGCCAAGACCAAGCAGTTCCCGGTGGCCGTGGCCAACCGCCTGCTGGAGGATTCGCAGGACGCCAAGATGGGGGGCTGGGTAAAGCAGGACACCACCGCCATGTTCGTGGTCAAGATCGACGCCGATGCCACCCCGGACCAGCTCAGCGACGCCATCGATGCGGCCATCCGCACCGCCGACGCGATGGAGCTGGAGCTGACCAAGAAGGACGAGTTCTGAGTTGAACGCCACGCCGGACCCGCGCTGGGCACCGCACGCCACCGTCGCCACGGTAGTGGTTGACGGCGGCCGCGTGCTGCTGGTCGAAGAGACCATTGAAGGCCGCCAGGTGCTGAACCAGCCGGCCGGCCACCTCGAGCCAGGCGAAAGCCTGGCCGAGGCAGCCCTGCGCGAGACCCGGGAGGAAACCGGCTGGACCGTGCAGCTGACCCATTTCATCGGCTGCTACCAGTGGACTGCCGGCGACGGCACCGCCTTCCTGCGCTTCTGCTACGCAGCACACCCGGTCTCGCACGACCCGGCCCAACCGCTGGACACCGGCATCGACCGCGCGCTGTGGCTGACCCCGGCCGAGCTGCAGGCCGCCGGTGAGCGCCAGCGCAGCCCGCTGGTCTGGCAGGTGGTGGCGGATTACCTGGGTGGCCAGCGCCACCCGCTTTCGCTGGTCCGCGAGGTCGCATGAGCACGCCGCGCGTGATGGTGGGCGTCTCGGGTGGTGTCGACTCTTCGGTCGCCGCCTGGCGCCTGGTCCAGCAGGGCGAGGCCGTGGCCGGCCTGTTCATGCAGAACTGGGCCGACGACGGCAGCGGTGACTGCCGTGCCGAGGATGACCGCCGCGATGCGGTCGCCGTATGCGGCCTGCTCGGTATCCCGTTCCACTTCCGGGACTTTTCCAGCGAGTACTGGCAGGGCGTGTTCGAGCACTTCCTGGCCGAATACGCCGCTGGCCGCACGCCGAACCCGGACGTGCTGTGCAACCGCGAGGTGAAGTTCAAGCATTTCCTGGATGCCGCCCGCGAGCTGGGCGCCGAGCGCATCGCCACCGGCCACTACGCGCGGGTGACCCAGCGCGGCCACCAGTGGCTGCTGCTGCGCGGTGCCGACCGCTCCAAGGACCAGAGCTACTTCCTGCACCAGCTGGGCCAGGAGCAGCTGGCGGCCACCCTGTTCCCGATCGGCGACCTGGAGAAGACCGACCTGCGACGGATTGCGCGCGACGTCGGCCTGCCGACCCACGCCAAGAAGGATTCCACCGGCATCTGCTTCATCGGCGAGCGGGATTTCCGCGACTTCCTCGGCCGCTACCTGCCGGCCAGGCCCGGCCAGATCCTTGACCCGGCCGACGGCAGCGTGATCGCCGAACATCCGGGCGTGTTCTATTTCACCCTGGGCCAGCGCGAGGGCCTGAACATCGGCGGCGTACGCGGCCGCCCGGCCGCACCGTGGTACGTGGTCGGCAAGGATGTGGCCAGCAACGTGCTGTACGTCGACCAGGACCGCGACAGCCCATGGATGCTGTCCGATCGCCTGCGATCGGAGCCGGCGCATTGGATCTCGGGCTCGCCACCCGCGCGACGCTTCGAATGCACCGCCCAGACCCGCTACCGCCAGCCCGATGAGCCGTGTACGGTCGACGTGCTGGACGATGGCAGCGTGCTGGTCACTTTCGCGCGCCCGCAGCGTGCCGTTACCCCCGGTCAATCGCTGGTGCTGTATGACGGTGATGTGTGCCTGGGTGGCGCGGTGATCGCCGCCACCGATGCGCCGCTGGAACAGCGCCTGCGCACCACCCCCTCCCCTTTTGAGGTAATCGCTGCATGAGTTTCACTGTCGACGACCGCGTCCTGGCCCTGGCCGGCATTGCCCAGGCCCTGCAGCAGGTACGCCGCATCGCCGATACCGGCCATTCCGACGCCGCCGCCGTGCGCACCGCCGTGGACAGCGTGTTCCGTGTCGATGCGTCCTCGCCGCAGGCGGTGTTCGGTGACCGCCATGCACTGAAGGCCGGGCTGCGCCTGCTGCACAACTACTTCCGCAACCAGGGCCAGGATCCGATCCTGCCGAAACTGGCGCTGTCGGTGCTGCAGCTGGAGCGCCGCTTCGTTCAGGATGGCGCCACCGTGAACAAGGTTGCTTCGGGCATCGAGCGTGCCCAGCGCCAGGCCACCGAACTGGGCGACAGCGGCCACCCGGATGTGCTGGCCAGCCTGGGAAGCCTGTACGCGGACACCATCAGCCACCTCAAGCCGCGGGTGATGGTGCAAGGCAACCCGCACTACCTGGGCCAGGCCGGCGTGGTGGCCGAGATCCGTGCCCTGCTGTTGGCCGCGGTGCGCTCGGCAGTGCTGTGGCGCCAGCTGGGCGGCAGCTACTGGGACTTCCTGTTCGGCCGCAAGGCGATGATCGAGGCCGTGGACCGGCAGCTGGCGTAAGGGTGTGGGGTCAGAGCCCTTTTCCATAAAAAGGGATCCGACCCCGCCGCTGCCTACCCAGGGGTCGGATCCCTTTCCGGCACGGAAAGGGATCCGACCCCGAAGCCGCCAAGCGCCGGAAAACCGGCGCATTCAGAATGCACTTCCAAGCACATCGACGTTAAAGAGAAAGGGGGTACGGCCGATACATCCTCCGTGCACCTCCCGAGAACGTCCATGTACTCACGCATTTTCATCCGTCTGGCCGCCCCCCTGGCTCTGACCCTGCTGCTCCCCTTCGCCATCGGTTTCGAATGGCCGGCCGCCCTGCGCTGGGCGATCCTGACCACGATGACGCTGAGCTGGCTCGGCTTTGCGTGGTGGACCACCCGCGCCCAGGCGCATCGTTCCCCGGAACATGCCCGTGTCCTGCGTGAGCAGGACCAGCTGCTGACCGAACTGCGCAACTTCGTCGGCAACGAAATCGACGGTTCGCGTGGTGAAGTGGAACGCGCCCGCGACCTGATCCGCCAGGCGGTTTCCAGCCTGGGCGGCAGCTTCGATGCGATGAACCGCAAGTCGCGCCAGCAGAGCCAGGCGCTGTCGCGCATCGTCGACCGCGCCGGCGATGAAGGCAATGCCGGCCTCGACGTTGCCCGTTTCGCCCAGCACGCCAGCCACCGCATGGAACAGCTGGTGGAAGCGCTGGAACAGGTGAGCGGCCAGAGCAGCACCACCGTGCAGCACATCGACCAGATGGCACAGCACCTGGATGGCATCTTCGCGCTGCTGGAAGACGTCAAGTCGATCGCCGACCAGACCAACCTGCTGGCGCTGAACGCCGCCATCGAAGCCGCGCGTGCCGGTGAAGCCGGCCGAGGCTTCGCGGTGGTCGCCGACGAAGTGCGCAACCTGTCCGAGCGCTCGACCACCTTCAACGAGCAGATCCGCAAGCTGGCGCACAGCTCCAAGGACGCCATCGCCAAGGTGCGCGAGACGGTCTCGCACATGGCCTCGCGTGACATGGACCGCTCCCGCGAAGCACGCCAGGAAGCGGCGGCAATGCTCGACAATGTCGCGCAGATCAATGCCTCGCTCGGCGACGGCATGCGCGAAGTCTCCGAGTGCGCACGTGCGATCGATGGCAGCGTGGCCGAAGCCGTGCGCGCCCTGCAGTTCGAAGACATCGCCACCCAGGCGCTGGGCGGCGTGCACACCCACCTGGACCGCCTGACCGCGATCAACCGTGAAGCGGTGGCCCTGCAGGAACTGCTGCACCGCAATGGCGGCGTGTTCGACGAAGAGATCGCCACGGCCCTGCAGCGCACCGGCAACCGCCTGCGCGAACTGCGCAGCGAATGGGAACGCCCGCCGCACAAGCCGGTTGCCCAGCAGAGCATGGGTGCCGGCACGGTAGAGCTGTTCTGATCCTGATGTCCGCTGCCCTCGCCGGCAGCCCGCAAGGCCCCGGTTCGTCCGGGGCCTTTGCCTGTAACCCGCCGCTGGATGCATCCTGTACGCGCCATGACCCTGATCCGCGCCCTGCCCGCCCTCACCGACACCGAGCGCCCGCGCAACGCGAGCGTGCGTGAGCAGCTGCAAAAGCTGGAAGAGGTCGCCCGCGAGGAAATCTGCGAGCTGCAGCAGCTGGCGGACGCGCGCCCGGCGCCATCGCCGGCGGACGACGAGCTGTTGGGGCTGGCGTGGGACCTGGGGTTGGATGGCGAAGCCCTGAAGTAGATCCACGCCCTGCGTGGGTGGGGCATCCCGCATGGCATGATTGCCCGGTCCCGTCCATGGAAGACCTATGGCCATCACCCTGATCGCACTCGTGCTGTTGGAGACCGTCCTCCTGATGGCCTGGGTGGCCGGCTATTTCAGCTGGGGCATCACCCTGTTCAACGAACGCATCGCGGCGCCGCCGGCCATGCAGGCCCGGCTCTCGCTGGGCAGCCTGGAGCGTGACCTGCCGCAGGACAAGTGGCTGCGGCTGGCCTTCCATGCGCTGCCCGATGGCAGCATGGCGTTCCGCGAGAGCTTCGCGCCGAGCTTCGGCCTGCGCTACTTCCCGGTGATGCGTGGACGCATCGTGCTCAACGCACGGCGGCACGAGGTGCGGGTGATCGGCCTGTGCAGCTGGTTCGTGGCGATGCTGTCGCTGCTGCTGTTGCCACTGGTGGCGATGCGCCCGATGGTGGCGCCGATGCTGCTGGTACTGCCACTGTTCCTGGCCAGCTATCTGGTGCAGAAGCGGCGCTATGCGGCCATTGTCGAGGCGCTGCGCATGCAGTTGAAGGCGGAGTTTCCAAGGTAGATCCACGCCGTGCGTGGATGATGCCCCGCGATGCCAGCATTTCCGACTGTTTGCATGGACCGTGAACCATGCGCCCTTCATCGTGAAGGGGCCGATTGCGGTTCAGATCAAGCCAGCCCGATGACCAGCGCCCTTCTCTGCCTCTCAGTTGCTTTGCAGCTTCCGGCACCCCCTTGTCCCATTGACCGTGGATCCCGATTCCCTTGGGGCGCTTCAGCAGGCGCTGAAGACGTTTGGAGCGTTCCAGCAGCCCTACTCCGCTCCGATCAATGCGTACGATCCTGAAGCGGGTGTGATCGATGCAGCAGTTGAAGTGTCCGCGGGGTGCGTGCAAGACGGCCCGCCAGTCATCATCCTTGACGATGATGCCGAACAGGCGCCGCGACGTTATCTGATCCTTAAAGCCCCGTGGCATGAGCTTCCAACGGGCGCCTTGTTGCTTGTCTCCGGAAGCAAGGCAAGCGCCATTCCGGGCGAGGAATCGAACCTGGAGCTTGCACGGGCCGAGAGCATGCTGACATTTCTCAACCTGCTGCCGGAAGGTCCGGAGGACCGGGACCACCCGGAGAACGTCTCGGCAGTCGTGGATACCGATACTTCCGCCCTCTTCACGACGAGCCTTCTGGATCAACTGCAAACCAGTACTCCAGGCTCGCCTGTTGCTGACACCATGCTGACGCTCTGGAAAGGCAGGTTCACGGACGCATTGCTGGCACTGTGGCAGCGCGACGGTCTTGCGCGCTATCACGATGATCGACTGGCTTTGGTGAACCCTGCGGGGTACAAATCGGTGCTCGCCGCCCTTCTGGCGGGCAGCCCTCTATGGGGCAAAGATGATTTCCATGTCTATGCGATCTCGCCATTCGGCCAGATGCTGATCTGTGGCGAGCGAACCGGAGTCGAACTCACGCTTGAACCCCACGAAGGTTACCTATGCGCGCCAGCAACACTGACTCTTCCAGCAAGCAACATCGACCGCGACAGACGCCTGCACGACTTCCTGCTTGCATTGGATGCTGCCGAACTGGATGTTCTGGCCGAGGACGGGGAGCCAATGTTCTGGCGAGCCCGTGAGATGTTGGGGCCGCTGGGCGACGGAGAGATTTACAGCTCGAAGGAGCCGGTGTCAGAGCACGGCTGGCGGCTAGGCAGCCTGGTAAAACGCAAGGCGCTGGATGTGCTCGCAGAGCTTGCGCAGCGTCGCTGACGGCGGACACATCAACGGGCGAACCAGCGTGCACGCCGACCAAGGTCGGCAACTACCAGATGCTGGCTCTTTGAGTAGATCCACGCCATGCGGCAACCGTGCCGACCAACGGTCGGCACCTACCAGCGGCGGGTGGTCAGCGCACCAGCACTGCTTCGCTGCTGGCGTCGGTGCGCATCGGTAACGGACGCTGCTGACGCAGCCACTGCGCCAGGTCACGCGGGCTGAGCGGGCGCGAGTACAGGTAACCCTGGATTTCGTCGCAGCCCTGGCGGCGCAGCATGTCTTCTTCCTGGTGCGTCTCCACGCCCTCGGCCACCACCTTCATGCCCAGCGCGTGGCCCAGGTGCACGATGGCCTGGGTCACTTCGGCCGTGCCCGAATCGTGCAGCATGCCCTGCACGAAACTACGGTCGATCTTCAGGCGACCCACCGGGAAGCGGTTGAGGTAGTTGAGGTTGGAGAAGCCGGTACCGAAGTCGTCCACCGCCAGCGGCACGCCGTGCCGTTCGAGCACGTCGAAGCAGTGGCGCAGGATGTCGGTGTCACGGATCAGCGCCGATTCGGTCAGCTCCAGCTCCAGCCGCTGCGGCGGCCAGCCGTGGGCATGGCAGATCTCGATCACACGTTCGGCGAAGCCACGGTCGCGCAGCTGCACCGCCGACACGTTGACCGCGATGCGGTCGAAGTGCAGTCCAGCCCGGTCCCAGGCGGTTGCCTGACGGCAGGCTTCGTTCAGTACCCAGTCGCCGATGCGTACGATCTCGCCGCATTTCTCGGCGATGGGAATGAACTCGGCCGGGCTGCAATAGCCGATGCCGGGGCGATGCCAGCGCAGCAGTGCTTCGATTGCCGGCGGCTCGCCCTGGTGGGCATGCAGCAGCGGTTGATAGGCCAGGCTGAACTCCTCGCGCTCGATCGCACCGTGCAGCGCGTGCTCGAGCTCCAGCCTGCGCTGGATGCGGGCCAGGGCATCCTGGCTGTAATACTGGTAGGTGTTGCGTCCGGCTTCCTTGGCCGCGTACATCGCGGCGTCGGCAGCGCGCAGCAGTGAATCGAAATCGGTCTGCGCATCACCCAGCATCGCGATGCCGACACTGGCACCGACCTTCAGCGTGGTCTCGCCACGGCGCAGCGGCTCGGCCAGCGAGGCGATCAGCTTGCGGGCGACATGTCCCGCATCCTCGGGCTCAGCCAGGTCGCGCAGTACGACGATGAACTCGTCGCCGCTGAAACGGCCAAACAGATCATTGTTGCGCAGGTTCTGGTGCAGGCGGGTCGCGGCAGCCTTCAGCAGCGCATCACCCGTGGCGTGGCCGAAGCTGTCGTTGATGGTCTTGAAGCCGTCCAGGTCGATGAACAGCATCGCCAACGAGGTGCCGCGATCACGCGCCTCCTCGATGGCCTCGGCGGTCTGTTCGCCGAGCAGCACGCGATTGGGCAGGCCGGTCAGCAGGTCGTAGTGGGCCAGCAGTTCAATGCGCTCGTTGGCCTCGCGCTCGCGGGTGATATCACGGAAAAGCACCACGAAGCGCGGCGGCAGTCCGTCACGACGATCCAGCTCGATCAGCACCTGCACCCAGACACGCAGGCCGGACTGGCGGTAGAAGCACAGGTCCAGCTGCTCGGGCAGGCCGCCGTTGGCGATGCGGGCCAGTGCCGCCTCGAACGCATCGCGCGAGTCTTCGGTATACAGCGCCATCGCCTGATCGAGGGTGATCGGCTCCTTGCGCAGGCCGTGGATGCGATAGCATTCCTCGGTCCATTGCATGCTCCGGGTCTGCACCTCGATCTCGCAGCCGCCGATGCGGCCCAGCGCGGAAACCCGGTTCAGCAGTTCGGTGCGCCAGCGAATCAACGCGTCGGTCTGGTGCTGTTCGGTGATGTTCTGCACCTGGCCGAGCAGGCGCTTGGGCTGCCCGTCCATGTCCAGCAGCGGCTGCATCCACAGCCGCAGGTGCTGTGATGGCTCATGGCCACGGGTCAGCTCCAGCTCGAGATTGGCGGCACGACCATCGCGCCACAGCCGCCGCCATGCCGCACGCAACGCGCCACGCGAGCGCGGATGCAGCTGCTTCAGCCAGCGCCGCTGGCCGGGCACGGCGCCGTGCTCCAGCGCCAGCAGCGATCGCAGTTCCGGCGACCACCAGAAGTGCCCGCTGTTGGGGTCGAACGACCAGCTGCCCATGCTGGCGATGCGCTGGGCCTCGCTCAGGTGCAGCTGCTGTTCCTGCAGCAGCGATTCGAGCTGCTTCTGCTGCTCGATATCGGTATGCGTGCCGACCATGCGCAGCGGCTGGCCATCAGCGGTGCGCGCGACCACGCGGCCGCGATCCAGCACCCAACGCCACTGGCCATCGGCCTGGCGGAAGCGGAACTGTGCACTGTACTGCTCACTGCGCCCGCGCAGGTGCTCGTCGAGCGCGGCACGCACCTGGTCGATGTCCTCGCTGTGCACGCGCGACAGCAGTTCGGTGGCCGTCTCGTCGCCCAGCGCCGGCGTGCGCGCCACCCGGTCACTGGGGATGTCCCAGTCCCACAGGCTATGACCGGCGCTGTCCAGTGCCAGTTCCCAGCGCCCACCCCCATCGACCGGCACCGGCTCGGGAATGCTCAGGGTGAACGCCAGCAGGTTGCCGGCACCGTCATGCACGGCGCGCAGGTGGCCGTCGTAGTGGCCGCGCGGGCCGCCTGGCAGCGTGCAGGGCACGATGCCGCCATCGGCGGCCATCAGGCGTAGATCTTCCAGCATTGGCGCATAGGCAGCCACGGTGGCCGGCAGGCCATGCTCGCGCGCGGCCGGATTGGCCGCCAGCGGGCGCCCGGTACGGTCGACGATGACCAGCGCCGACGCAAGCGGGTGCTGCAGCAGGCTGGCGATGATCCCTTGGTCCACGCGATCTTGCTCCGGATGACTCGCCCGTCAGCGGGGCACGCAGTGGTTAACGGCGCCTGCGGCGGATAATTGAGTGGTGACGGCACGCTGCGGGGTAAGATGACCGGCGCCCCTTTCACCCTCCCCGTCCATGCCCGCAGAACCGACCGGCAACGCCCCAGTTCCCGACCCGCGGATGGCGCAGGCGCTGAGCCGTGACCGGCGACGGGTGGTGTTGAGCTACCTGGTGATGGCGCTGGCCTGGATGATCTCCACCGACAGCGTGGTGCAGGCGCTGGTGCCCGATCCGCAGCAGGCGGCCCTGTGGCAGGGCCTGAAGGGCTCGTTCTTCGCCCTGGCCAGCGCGGGCCTGCTGTACCTGCTGCTGCGCCCGCTGGCCGAGCACGTGCTGCATACCCACGCCCGCCAGCAGGCCTCGGAGCTGCGCCTGCGGCAGATGTTCGAGGGCAACCCCGGCCCGATCCTCGTCTATGACCTGGACACATTGGCGATCCTCGACGCCAACCCAGCCGCCTGCACCGCTTTCGGCTGGGAGCGCGATGAGCTGCTGGAACAGACCATCGACGCCTTGTGGCCACCCGGCCAGGGCCAGGCGCTGCAGGCCAAGCTGGAGGCGATCCGCGAGGCGCCCGACGAGCTGTGCATCCTGCGCGCGCAGCTGCAGCTGCGCGATGGCGCGCTGCGGCAGATGGAACTGCGCTCCAACGCGATCAGTTACGACGGTCACAATGCGCGCCTGCTGATCGCCATCGATCGCACTGCCGAGGACCTGGCCCAGCTGCGTCGCGACCAGGCGCTGGCACGGGTGGAAGAAGCCCACGAACTGGCCCGCATCGGCGCCTGGGAGCTGGACCCGTCCACCGGGCTGGGCCGCTATTCCAACCAGGTCTATCGCCTGCTCGGCCGCCGCCCGCCCGAAGCCCGCCGCTGGCACCGCTTCGACGAACTGCTGGTGCCGGCCGACCCGGCCACCGCCACCCAGACCGAGCAGCTGCTGGCCGAGCTGTGCTCCGGCGAGCCGGTACAGGTGGACGTGCTGCTGCCGCTGCTGTCGATGGACGGGCGCGCGCTGATGGTGCACCTGCGTGCCGCCAGTGGTCTCGATGAGGCTGGCCGCAACCGCGTGCTGGGCACGCTGCAGGACGTGACCGAACGCGAGCAGTCGCGGCGACTGCTGCGCGAGCGCGAGGAGCAGTTCCGCGAGCTGGTGCGGGTACTGCCCGACGGCGTGGTGATCCTCTCCGACGAACATGTGTTGTACGCCAACGCCTGGGCCGCCGGCCTGTTCGGCTACGGCAGCCATACCCTGCTGGGCGAGCCCTTGTCGGCGCTGGTCGCTGCCGCAGACCTGCCGCGGGTGCGCAGCCAGCTGCGTGCCGGCCAGCCGCACCTGGGACCAGGCCACAGCAGCGTGGTGGCCATGCAGCGCGGCGACGGCCGCAGCTTCCATGCCGGCCTGGCGGTGGGCGACGTGCGCTACGGTGGCCGCGACTGCAAGCTGCTGATCGTGCGCGACCTCAGTGATTCCGAGCGCATCCGCAGCGCGCTGGAAACCAGCAACCGCGAACTGCAGGCGATGGCCGGGCGGCTGTTCTCGCTGCAGGAGGACGAACGTCGTGCGATTTCGCGCGATCTGCACGATGACATCGGCCAGGCCATCACCGCGATCAAGCTGTCGGCGCACGCGGCGCTGGAAGAGGACGATCCGCAGCGGCGTGGGCAGGATCTGGCGCAGATCGTCAGCCTGGCCGACACCACCGTGGCCAAACTGCGCGACATCTCCACCCTGCTGCGCCCCCCGCAGCTGGATGCACTGGGCCTGGAGGCAGCACTCAGCTGGCAGGCGCGGGTTCTGTTCCGCTCCTCGCCGGTGGAGCTGCTGGCCGAGATCGAGCCGTTGCCGCATCGCCCCGACAACAGCATCGAACAGGCCTGCTTCCGCATCGCACAGGAAAGCCTGACCAATGCGCTGCGCCATGCGCGCGCCAGCCAGGTCCTGCTGCAGCTGCGCGATGTCGGCCAGCGCGGCCTGCACCTGCAGATCCGCGATGACGGCGAAGGCTTCGATCCGGACGGCCCGCGCGGCCTGGGCCTCATCGTGATGCGCGAGCGCGCACAGAGCGTCGGTGGCCACGTGCGGATTGAATCCGCGCATGGCGAAGGCACCCTGGTCGATGTCCACCTCCCCTACCAGGCGGCCAGCAGGGCTGCCGTCGATTCACCGGAATACTGAACCATGTGGAATCCCAACCTGCCCCCGGTCAGCATCGATGACGCTCCCGACCGCCTTGGCGCCGGCAACCCCGAGCTGCAGGCAATGGTTGCCGAGGCAGCCTCAGGCGGCATCGCACTGATGCTGATGCACGTGGACATCGACCATTTCGCATCGGTCAATGAAAACATGAGTGCCGAAGTGGGCGACCAGGCGCTGGTGCTGGTGGCACAGCGCCTGCAGTCCTACCTGCGCGGGCGCGGCAAGTTGTGGCGACATGGCAGCGACGAGTTCCTGATCGCGGTGGCGCGCACCGCCGATCTGCCGTTGCCGGAGGATTTCGCCGAGGAGATCCGCCAACAGATGGAGCTGCCGTTGTCGGTGCTGCCGTACACGTTGTTCATGACCGGCAAGCTGGGCGTGAGCCTGTGCCCGGAACATGCCAGCAGCACCTCGCGCCTGCTCGACCATGCCGAGGATGCGCTGTACCAGGCCGCCCGCGAAGGCGGCAATGCCGTGCGCATCCATGCGGTGGACACCCCGCCAAGCGCGCACAGCGAGAGCATCATCGCGCGCCAGATCGTCGATGCCATTCCCAATGGCGAGCTGAAGCTGCGCTACCAGCCACTGGTAAGCGCGCGCGACGGCCACGTGGTGGGCATGGAAGCGCTGCTGCGTTGGCAGTCGCCGACCCTGGGCATGCTGGTGCCGGAGCGCTTCATGCGCACCGCCGAACGCCTGGGGATCATCGTGCAGATCGGCACCTGGGTGCTGGAAGGCGCCTTGAAGCAGGCGCGGCTGTGGCGCGACCAGGGCTTCGATGACTTCACCATCGCAGTGAACGTGTCCACCCTGCAGCTGCTGCGGCCGAACTTCTTCGCCGAAGTGATGTCACTGCTGCAGGCGGCGGGCGTACCGGCGCACATGCTGACGCTGGAGATCAACGAGAGTGCGCTGACCAACAACGTCAATTTCGTCCACGAAACGCTGGCCAACCTGCGCAATGAAGGCATCAGCCTGAGCCTGGACAACTTCGGTACCGGCGACTCCAGCCTCAGCGCGCTGGTGCGCTACCCGGTGGACAAGCTGAAGATCGACCGCAGTTTCATCAAGAGCGCGCCGGCCGGCAATCGTGAAGCGGCCATCGCCCGCGCGATCATCGCCATGGGCCACCAGCTGGGCATGACCGTGATCGCCAACGGCGTGGAATCGCAGGCGCAGCTGGGCTTCCTGCGCCGCAACGACTGCGACGTGTTCCAGGGCTACCTGTTCGGCGAACCGATGTCGGCCGATGCCGCCGGCATGACCCTGCGCCGCCGCTACCTGCGCCCGGAAGCCTTCGCCGAGACGCGCCCGGACCGGACGCTGCTGCTGCTGGATGATGAGGAAAACGTGCTGCGCTCACTGGTGCGCCTGTTCCGCCGCGACGGCTACCGCATCCTGGCCGCCGGCAACGTGCGCGATGCGTTCGACCTGCTGGCGATCAACGACGTGCAGGTGATCCTGTCCGACCAGCGAATGAGCGACATGAGCGGCACCGAGTTCCTGGGCCGGGTGAAGATGCTGTACCCGGATACGATCCGCCTGGTGCTGTCGGGCTACACCGATCTGAACACGGTGACCGATGCGATCAACCGCGGCGCGATCTATCGCTTCCTGACCAAGCCGTGGAACGACGACGAGCTGCGCAAGCACATCCACCAGGCGTTCCGCACGTACGAGGAACAGCGCCGCAGCAATGCCGGCCCGGCGCCGGTGGAGAGCGGAGATGGCGGCGAGGAGCGCCCATTGCGGTAACCATCCCCTCTGGTAGAGCCGGCCGCTGGCCGGCTGCTCTGGAAATCGGGTTCAATGAGGTTGCCGGCCAGCGGCCGGCACTGCCAGAAGCGGTCAGCGCGGCTGCTTGACCGGCAGCACCACGCGGAAGCGCGAGCCCACGCCGGGCGTGCTGTCCAGGTCGATGCGGCCGTGGTGCTTGTTGATGATGCTGTAGGAGATCGACAGGCCCAGGCCGGTGCCACTGCCCACCGGCTTGGTGGTGAAGAACGGATCGAAGATGCGCTGGCGCAGTTCCGGCGAGATGCCACCGCCGGTATCTTCGAACTCGACCCAAACGTGATCGCCATCAACGCCGGTACGCACCGTGATCGTGCCGCGCTCGGCGATGGCATGGCCGGCGTTGAGCAGCAGGTTCATGTAGACCTGGTTCAACTCCGATGGCAGGCACTCCACCAGGGGCAACTGGCCGAACTCGCGCACCAGGGTGACCTTGTACTTGAGTTCGTTCCAGATGATGTTGATGGTCGATTCCAGGCCCGCGTGCAGGTCGACCAGCTTCCACGACTCGTCGCGGCCGGAATACGAGAAATCCTTCAGGTCGCGCACGATGCGGGTGACCCGCTCGATGCCTTCGCGCGATTCCGCCATCAGCTGCGGCAGGTCGCGGCTGATGAAATCGATATCCAGACGGTCACGGATATCATCGATTTCCGGAATCAGCGCTTTCGGGTCCGGCGCGCGCAGGGCGCGCTCGTAGGCTTCGATCACGGTGAACAGGCTGCGCAGGTATTCCTGCAGGCTGCCCAGGTTGGAGTGCACGTAACCGATCGGGTTGTTGATCTCGTGCGCGACGCCGGCGGCCAGCTGGCCGATCGACGCCATCTTCTCCGACTGCAGCAGCTTTTCCTGGGTGCCATTGAGGCGCAGGTAGGCCTGGCGCAGTTCGGCATGGCGCTGCTGCAGCTCGCGTTCGTAGTCTTCCTGCCCTTCGATGTGGCGGAACAGGGCGAGGAAATGCCCCTGGCCGACCGGACCATGGTGGTACAGATGGGCGATGACCACGCCCTCGCCCAGCGGCAGGCTGCCATTCCAGTGACCATGCTGGCGAGCCTGTTCCAGCGCATCGGGCGGCAGCAGTTCGCGCAGGCGCTGCGGCGGCGGCAACCCGCCGCCCTCGCCACTGGCCAGCAGGTTCTGTGCGGCCGGATTGGCCAGGGCCACCCGCCCGTCATCGGTGAACAGCAGCAGGCCTTCGCGCAGGCGCTCAAGCAGGGCCTGCAGCACCGGCTGCGGCGGAAGGGGGGCGGTAACCAGGGCGTTGGCAGCGGACACGGCGACTCGGGACGTTCGAACAGGCGCCCAATATACGCGGTCATGCAGCGGGCTTCAGCCCGCCGTGAGGGGTTATGCGACCGCCGTCGCCTCAGGCGACGGCGAGGGGCCGGCCGATGCTGACCGTGTGCGACTGGCCCTTGGCATCGTAGGCCGAGGCGTCTTCGGTGCGGCCGAGCTGGCGCAGCGCCCAGTTCACCTCGCGGCGGCGGCGCGACAGCAGCACGCCGTTGGCCCGGTTGCGCTCGGCCAGTTCCTGCAGCTGTTCGCCCTCGCCCACCGGTGGCGCGCCTTCCAGCGCACGCAACGCTTCCAGCTTGGCGCCGGTAGCCCGGATCAGGGCGTGCACGTCGTGCTCGACCAGGGCCTGGCGTTCAACGTCCAGGGCCTGGGCGAGACGCTGCAGCGGCTCGCTCATCGCCGCAGTCATCCGTGCAGCTGCTGGTCCAGATCGAGCATGCGCGATGCGATCGCGTCCGGATTGATCTTGTAGGTGCCGTTCTGCAGCGACTCGCGCACGGCGGCCACGCGCTGGGCGTCGATCGCCGGGGCGGTGGTCAGCTCGCGCTCGATGGCCTGCAGATTGGTGGCCTCACCGGTCAGGCGCAGGCTGTCGGCCGCCTCGACCGGGCGCGCCGCCGCATCGGTGCTGACACCGGGCTTGTTGGCCGGGGTCGTCACGCTGCGCAGTGCCTGGGGGACCTGCAGGTTGCCGTCGATTTTCTGGCTCATGGGGTGTCCTGGAGTTGCCGTTCACAAGGGATAACGGCCGCAGGGCCGTGATCTTTAGGGATATTTTGCGGTAATTCAACGCGCCACGATTACGTCACCTGCGGCATCGACCGTGCCTTGCACGATCCGCCGCGAGGACAGGTTCTCGACCGAGACCCGTTCGTTCTCACCGGCATCACCCATCGCACGGCCGGCAATGCGGACCTCGACCGAGCCGCGACGCGACACCAGGGCCACATTGTCTCCTCGCTTGATGAGACGCTGCACCACCAGATCGTTGTTCGACAGCAGGGCTCCGGCCTGCAACGGACGGCGGGCGACGCGGCCGATCGCTGCATTGGGATCGGACAGCACCGCGCCGGCAATCCGGGCAGCGTCACGCTGGGCAGTGGTGATATCGGCGGCAGTGAGGGTTTCTCCAGTGCCGATTCCGCGGTTGAGCACCAGTACGGTCTGGTTGCGCCGCACCTTTACCGGCACGAACAGGCGCCAGCCGCCCGCGTCCGGACAGCTGACTTCCACCGTGGTGTTGGCGGTGGGCTGCACCTGTAACGCCCCCCCGCACTTCGGCAGGCGCAGCGCATCGGCCACCTGGGCCTCGCCCTCGCTGCCCGCCGGCAGCGTCGACAAGGCCGCCGCGCGGATGCTTGCCACCGGCTGCCAGTCGGCGGCAGCCGCCCACGGCGAGGCCACGGCCAGCGCGATGGCGAATAGAGATGTGACCCGGCACATGGCGCCTCCTTCAATCGGCAAGAGCTGGCCCAGGTGCGTGCAAGGGGTGTGCCAGAGGGGCACTTGTAGAGTCAGGCCATGCTCGACCGCTTTGCGCCCAACAGCCAGCCGAGCATCGCTCGAGGCTACAAGAGCCTCGGTCGAACATGGCGCGACAACACAATTGCGGTGTGGAGCGCGCAGTGGCAGAGCGCCCTCAAGTTTGGCACCCAACGCGCCGATACAGCAGCCATGTCCCATGACCTGCTCAACCGGATCGACCAGCGGACCCGCCTGGCCGGCCACAACCGCCTGGCGCTGCTGCTGTTCCGTCTCGGCGGACGTCAGCTTTTTGGCGTCAATGTCTTCAAGGTGCAGGAAGTCCTGCGGCGCCCGGAGCTGTTCCAGGTACCCGGCCTGCCCAGCCAGTTCGCCGGCGTGGCCGACGTGCGCGGCCGCTCGGTGCCGGTGCTGGACCTGGGCCTGGCCATCGGCCACCCCGAACGTGAGCCCGATGCCGATACCTCGCCGGGTTACCTGGTCGTCACCGAATTCAACCGCTCGATCCAGGGGTTCCTGGTCAGCGGCGTCGAACGCATCGTCAACATCGCGGTGGAAGACATCCACCCGCCGCCGGAGCTTGGCGCCGAGTCGAGCTACCTGACTGCGGTAACCCGCTTCCAGGGTGAGCTGATCCAGGTGATCGACGTTGAAAGCGTGCTGGCCGATATCGCCCAGGTCCGCGGTGACGCCGTACTCGATCCGGCGATGGCAATGCCCGCCGATGGCCCCCAGCTGCAGGTGCTGGTGGTGGACGACTCGCGCGTGGCCCGCCAGCAGATCCGCAGCGTGCTGGATCAGTTGGGCGTGGGTGCCACCCTGCTTTCCGATGGCAAGCAGGCTCTCGACCACCTCTTGCAGATCCAAGCCTCGGGCGAAAACCCCGCCGAACGCTATGCCATGGTCATCTCCGACATCGAGATGCCGGCCATGGACGGGTACACGCTGACGACGGAAATCCGGCGCCATCCGGGCCTGGCCGGCCTCTACGTGCTGCTGCACACCTCGCTGTCGGGTGTCTTCAACAACGCCATGGTCGAGCGTGTCGGCGCCAACGCCTTCGTCGCCAAGTACTCGCCGCACGAGCTGGCTGACTTCGTGCTGGACCGCCTGCGCAAGGTGGCGATGGCGGCCTGACGGCCACTGATCCGGTAGTGCCGGCCGCTGGCCGGCAACCGCAGATCCATCGGGGAGCCGGCCCGCGGCCGGCACAACCCTCTCGAATTTGGCACACCCCTTGCAGCTTCCCGGGCAACGTTCCCGTGGGAGTGCACCGTGCGCAACCTGATTACCGACTACCTGGGCGTCCACGCCCAGGCCATGCCGTTGCGCGAACAGCGGATGAAGCTGATCGCCAGCAACCTCGGCAATGCCGACACGCCCGGCTACAAGGCCCAGGACCTGGACTTCGATGCTGCCCTGCGCCATGCCCAGGGGCAGGATGCCAACGGCCTGATGGCCACCACCCATGAGCAGCACTACGAAATCAGTAGTGGCCTGAACCCGTTCCAGATCGCGCGCGAGGGCGTGCAGCCCAGCCTGGACGGCAACACCGTCGATCCCGATGCCGAGCGTGCCGCCTATGGCCGAGCCGCGCTCGAGTACCGCGCCTCGCTCAGCTTCGTCGAGAGCAAGGTGCGTTCCATGCTGACCGCGATCACGGGGCAATAAGCCATGAGCAACCTGCCGATCTTCGATATCGCCGGCTCCGCGCTGCAGGCGCAGTCGGTGCGCATGAGCACCATCGCCTCCAACCTCTCCAATGCCGACACCATCGCCGGTTCTGCCGACGCCGTGTACAAGCCGCTGGAGCCGATCTTCCAGGCCGTCACCAGCAAGAACGATCCCAACATCACCTCGGTGAAGGTGAAGGAGATCACCCAGAGCGAGGCGGCGCCGATCAAGCGCTACGAGCCGGGCCACCCGCTGGCAGACGCCGATGGCTACATCTACCAGCCCGACGTCGATCCGGTGGCGCAGATGGTCAACCTGATCTCGACCTCGCGCAATTACCAGGCCGGCGTGGAGATGCTGACCACCGCCAAGGAACTGGCCCTGGCCACCCTGACCATGGGCCGCTGAGGCGGACCCTTGAGGATTACCCGATGACCACCGTCTCTACCCAGACCAGCCAGGACGTGTACAGCGCCCTGGGCCTGACTGCCCCCAACAGCAACGCCAGCACGCGCAAGAGCACGCTGGATCAGGCCGATTTCCTGCGCCTGATGACCGAACAGCTGCAGCACCAGGACCCGCTGAAGCCGATGGACAACACGCAGATGGTCGCGCAGATGGCGCAGATGTCCACCGTGCAGGGCATTACCGATCTGAACACCACGGTGCAGGGCTTTCAGGAATCGATGGCCAGCGACCAGGTGCTGCGCGGCGCGGCACTGGTCGGCCACGAAGTGCTGGTGCCTTCCACCAAGATGGTGCTGGGCGATGAAGGCGGTGCCAGCGGCGTGGTTGCCGCACCGGGCGCCGGCATCGTGAACGTGACGGTGACCGATGCCAACGGCAACACGGTCACCCAGCTGAGTGTTGAAGCTACCGCCGCCGGCGAAACCGCCTTCGAGTGGGACGGCAAGGATGCCAACGGCAACCGCGTGGCTGCCGGCGATTACACCATTGCCGCCACCCACACCGACACCGCTGGCGCGGAAACCAAGCTGTCCACCTATGTGCAGGCGCCAGTGGAAAGCGTGACCGTCGGCTCGGACGGCCTGTACCTGAACCTGAAGGGCCTGGGCACGGCCCCGATCGACTACGTGCTCCGCGTCAGCTGAGCCGCACATCCCGCATCTACCAGGAGCATCCCATGGGCTTCAACATTTCACTGTCCGGCATCAATGCCGCCAACTCCGACCTGAGCGTCACCGCCAACAACGTCGCCAACGTCAACACCACCGGCTTCAAGGAATCGCGCGCCGAATTCGCCGACCTGTTCTCGGCCACCAGCTATGGCCTGTCGAAGAACTCGATCGGTTCGGGCGTGCGCGTTTCCAACGTGGCCCAGCAGTTCCTGCAGGGCAACAACGAGCAGACCGGGCGCAGCCTGGACATGGCCGTTTCCGGTGAGGGCTTCTTCACCATGAACATGAACGGTGCGCGCGTCTACACCCGTGCCGGCAACTTCCAGACCGATTCGGCCGGCTACGTGATCAACCCGCAGGGCGCACGCCTGCAGGTGTTCGCGCCGAACGCCGATGGCACCAACTTCGACGCCGGCCGCCTGGTCGACCTGCAGCTGCTGACCACCGACAGCCCGCCCAAGCAGACCAGCGAAGTGAAGGTGGGCTTCACCCTGCCGGCCAACGCCAGCGTACCGACCGTGGGCACCTTCGACCCGACCGATTCGAACAGCTACAACTTCTCCAGCGGCGGCATCACCGTGTACGACTCGCTGGGCGTCAGCCACACCCAGGTCTCGTACTTCGAAAAGCTGCCGGGCGTGAACCAGTGGCGCGTGCACAACTACGTTGACGGCCAGGCCGCGGGCACGCCCACCGACCTGGAATTCGACAACGCCGGCACCCTGATCGACCCGGCCGACGGCAAGATCAGCCTGGGCACGTTCACCCCGACCACCGGCGCGGGCGTGCTGAACATGACCCTGGATGTGACCGGCTCGACCCAGTACGGCGAGAAGTTCGCCCTGCGCAACACCCAGCAGGATGGCTACGCGGCCGGCAAGCTCAATGAAATCACCGTTTCGGAAAGCGGCGTGGTGTTTGCCCGCTACTCCAACGGCGATGACAAGGCGCTGGGCCAGGTGGCGCTGACCACCTTCAACAATCCGCAGGGCCTGGAAGCCAAGGGCAACAACCTGTGGGTGGAAACCTTCGATTCGGGCACCCCGCGCACCGGCTCTCCGGACACCTCGAACCTGGGCAAGATCCAGGCCGGCGCGCTGGAATCGTCCACCGTGGACCTGACCGAGCAGCTGGTGAACATGATCGTGGCCCAGCGCAACTTCCAGGCCAACGCGCAGATGATCACCACGCAGGACCAGATCACCCAGACCGTCATCAACATCCGTTGATGAGCTGCTGACCCTGTCACGGAACTCCCCGCATGGATAAAGCCCTTTACGTGGCGATGACCGGTGCCCGCGCCTCCCTGCAGGCGCAGGGTACGCTCAGCCACAACCTCGCCAACTCCGACACCCCCGGCTTCAAGGAAGCGCTGGCCAACACCGAGGCCTTCCCGATCCGTGGGCAGGGCTATGCCTCGCGGGTGGATGCGCTGCACGTCGACGCCGGTTTCAACCGCAGCGCCGGCGCGCAGCACATCACCGGCAAGCCGCTGGACCTGTCGTTGCAGACCGGCACCTGGCTGGCCGTGCAGGCCACCGATGGCAGCGAAGCCTACACCCGGGGGGCCGCGCTGTCGGTCACCCCCAACGGCCAGCTGGTGACCTCCAGCGGCCGTGCGGTGCTGGATGACAACAACAACCCGATCGCCATTCCGCCCTACCAGGCGATGGAAGTGGGCAACGACGGCACGATCTCGATCATTCCGCAGGGCGAAGGCCCGCAGACCATGGCGATGATCGGCCGCATCAAGATCGTGCAGGCGCCGGACGAGCGCCTGGAGCGCGGCCTGGACGGCCTGTTCCGCAACACCGACCCGCAGCAGCCCTTCGCCCAGGCGCAGGGCGCCACCGTGCACAGCGGCCAGCTGGAAGGCAGCAACGTGGACGCCGCCGGCGCGCTGGTGCAGATGATCCAGCTGCAGCGCCAGTACGAAATGCAGGTGCAGGTAATCAAGCACGGCGACGAGAACGCGCGCAGCGCCAACAGCCTGCTGCGCCTGGGCGGCTGACGGAATTCCGGCGCCGGCACGGGCCGGCGTTGGCACACCGCTTGCACAGCCTTCACCAACGGCCGCACCGCGCGGCCCGCTTCAGCCAGACAGGATTCCGAAGATGAACCAGGCATTGTGGATCGCAAAAACCGGACTGGATGCGCAGCAGACGCGCATGTCGGTGGTTTCCAACAACCTCGCCAATACCAACACCACCGGTTTCAAGCAGGACCGCGCCAGCTTCGAAGACCTGCTGTACCAACAGGTGCGCCAGCCCGGCGGCGCCAGTTCGGCACAGACGCAGCTGCCGACCGGCCTGCAGCTGGGTACCGGCGTGCGCGTGGTGGCCACCTCGAAGAACTTCGAACAGGGCAGCCAGCAGCAGACCGGCCGCGCGCTGGACGTGATGGTCAACGGCCGCGGCTTCTTCGAAGTGCAGCTGCCCGACGGCAGTTCCGCGTACACCCGTGATGGCTCGTTCAAGATCAACCAGGACAGCGAGCTGGTGACCAACACCGGCTATCCGGTGCAGCCGGGCATCCAGATTCCCGAAGGCGCGCAGTCGGTCACCATCGGCAGCGACGGCACCATCAGCGTAAAGATGGCCGACGACGCCGCTTCGGTGGAGGTGGGCGCACTGACCCTGACCGATTTCGTGAACCCGGCCGGCCTGCAGGCCCGCGGTGAAAACCTGTTCCTGGAAACCACGGCATCGGGCCCCGCACAGAACGGCAACCCCGGCCTGAACGGTCTGGGCACCGTGGTGCAGGGTGCGCTGGAAGGCAGCAACGTGAACGTGGTGGAAGAGCTGGTGTCGATGATCGAAACCCAGCGCGCCTACGAAATGAACGCCAAGGCCATTTCCACCACCGACGCCATGCTCGGCTACCTGAACCAGAACGTCTGACCGCAACCACCGGGATACCGCCATGTCGCCCTTCTCTACCCTCGCCCGCACCGCGCTGTGCTGCGCCGTGACCGCCCTGCTGGGCGGCTGCGTGATTGCCGGCGACGTGCGCCCCTACCCGGCCATGGCCCCGGTGCAGCCGATCGTGCCGATGCAGGCCGCGCCCACCGCCGGCGCCATCTATGCCGCCGGCCCGACGCTGAACCTGTATGCCGACCGCCGCGCCCGCGATGTCGGTGATCTGCTGACCATCACCCTGCTGGAAAACACCACCGCGCAGACCAGTGCCAACACTGCAACCAGCAAGGAATCGGGCCTGACCATCGGCTCACCCTCGCTGTTCGGCGCGCCGGTCACCCTGGGCGGCAAGGACATTCTGAGCGCCAGCGCCAATGGCGAACGCGAGTTCACCGGCAAGGGCAACAGCGCGCAGAGCAACCGCCTGCAGGGCAGCGTCACGGTCACGGTGATCCAGCGGCTGCCCAACGGCAACCTGGTGGTGCAGGGGCAGAAAAACCTGCGGCTGAACCAGGGTGATGAACTGGTGCAGGTGCAGGGCATCGTGCGCCCGGGCGACATCAGCCAGGACAACACCATCCCTTCCAGCCGCGTGGCCGAGGCCCGCATCGTCTACGGCGGCCGCGGCCCGGTCGCGCAGTCCAACGCGATGGGCTGGCTGAGCCGCTTCTTCAATTCCGGCCTGACGCCGTTCTGAGTATGGCCATGAAAGCTCTCTTCTCTTCTACGTGGCAGCGACGCATGGCGTCGCTCTACGGATCATTCTTCCTTCTGCTGGCAATGGCTGCGCCTGCCAGCGCCGAGCGCATCAAGGACCTGGCCCAGGTCGGCGGCGTGCGCGGCAATGCGCTGGTGGGCTATGGCCTGGTGGTCGGCCTGGATGGCAGCGGCGACCGTACCAGCCAGGCACCCTTTACAGTGCAGAGCCTGAAAAACCTGCTTGGCGAGCTGGGCGTGAACGTGCCGCCGAACGTCAATCCGCAGCTGAAGAACGTGGCCGCCGTGGCGATCCACGCCGAACTGCCGCCGTTCGCCAAGCCGGGCCAGCCGATCGACATCACCGTGTCTTCCATCGGCAACGCCGTGTCGCTGCGCGGCGGTTCGCTGCTGATGGCGCCGCTGCGCGGTGCCGACGGCCAGATCTATGCGATTGCCCAGGGCAACCTGATCGTGGGCGGCTTCGGTGCGCAGGGCAAGGATGGTTCGCGCGTGTCGGTGAACGTGCCCAGCGTGGGCCGCATTCCCGGCGGTGCCACCGTTGAACGTGCGCTGCCCGATGTGTTCGGTGCCAACGGCGAGATCACCCTGAACCTGCACAACAACGATTTCACCACCGTCTCGCGCATGGTTGGCGCGCTGAACAATGCCTTCGGCGAAGGCGCCGCGCGTGCGGTGGACGGCGTGACCGTGGCCGTGCGTGCGCCCACCGATCCCGGTGCCCGCATCGGTCTGCTGGCCCGCATTGAAAACCTGGAACTGACCCCGGGCAGCGCACCGGCCAAGGTGGTGGTCAATTCGCGCACCGGCACCGTGGTGATCGGCCAGCAGGTGCGCGTGGGGCCGGCAGCCATCTCGCACGGCTCGCTCACCGTGACCATCCAGGAAAACGCCAACGTCAGCCAGCCCAACGCGCTGGCCGGTGGCCAGACCGTGGTGACCCCGCAATCGACCATTACCGCCACCAACGATGGCAGCCGCATGTTCAAGTTCAGCGGCGGCACCAGCCTGGATGAAATCGTGCACGCGGTGAACGCGGTGGGTGCCGCGCCGGGCGACCTGATTGCGATCCTGGAAGCCCTGAAGCAGGCTGGTGCGCTGAGCGCCGAGCTTGAGGTGATCTGACATGCGTATCACCCCCGCCCTTGAGCTGCACCCGACGCAGCAGAACGATCCGGCCAAGATCGACAAGGTCGCACGCCAGCTGGAAGGCCAGTTCGCGCAGATGCTGGTGAAGAGCATGCGCGATGCCAGCTTCGGCGATTCGCTGTTCCCGGGTGAAAACAAGGTCTTCCGGGACATGTACGACCAGAAGATTGCCGAGACCCTGACCCGCGGCAAGGGCCTGGGCCTGCACGAAACCATCGCCCGCCAGTTGTCCGGCAACCAGGGCGACGCCCCGGCGCTGGACACCCGCGTGGACCCGGCCAAGGCCAGCCGCGCCTACCAGTTGAACGCACCGGCGCAGGCGCCGTCGCTGCCGCTGGAAGATGCCAGCAACGCACTGCGCATCCTGCAGCAGATGTCCGCAGGCGTGCAGGACGGCGCGCAATCGTCGGTGGCACCGATGGAACAGGCGCTGGACCTGATTGCCGGCCGCGAGAGCAGCAGCGCGCACCGTGCGCTGGGCACCGAGGATCCGTATGCGGGCAGCATTGGCGGTGCCGATTGGGCCGCCGCCAGCGACCAGTGGGCGCCCACGGCCAGCAACCGTGGCAGCACCGCCACCGCCGCCGACGCGCTGGCCAGCCGCACCGCGGTGGCCCAGCTGGGCGCACACACGCCGGAAGGCTTCGTGGCCAGCATCTGGCCGCATGCGCAGAACGCGGCCAAGGAACTGGGCGTGGATGCCCGCGCCCTGGTGGCCCAGGCCGCGCTGGAAACCGGCTGGGGCAAGCGCCAGATCAAGCATGCCGACGGCAGCACCTCGCACAACCTGTTCGGCATCAAGGCCACCGGCTGGAACGGCCAGAGCGCGGTGGCCGGCACCCACGAATACGTGGATGGCGTGCGCCGTAACGAAACCGCCAGCTTCCGCGCCTACAGCTCGCCGGCCGAAAGCTTCGCCGATTACGTGCGCCTGCTGAAGACCAGCCCGCGCTACCAGCAGGCCCTGCAGGCCGGCACCGATGTGCAGGGCTTCGCCCGTGGCCTGCAGCGTGCCGGCTATGCCACCGACCCGAGCTACGCCGCCAAGATCGCCGCCATTGCCGGTGGCCCGACCATCGAACGCGCGGTAGCCGCGGTGACCGATGCCGGCGCCCGCCTTGGCCAGACCTTCGCCAGCACCGCAACCGCGGCGCTGGGTATCACCCGCCGTTGAGGAACCCCATGTCCAGCGTCCTTTCCACCGGTACCAACGCCCTGCTCGCCTTCCAGCGTGCCCTGGCGACGACCAGCCACAACGTCGCCAACATCAACACGCCCGGCTACAGCCGGCAGAAGGTCGACTTTGCCACCGCCGATCCGCAGAACTTCGGCTACGGTGATGTCGGCAACGGTACGCGTATCGTTGACATCCGCCGCACCGCCGACCAGCTGGCCATTTCCCGCCTGCTGGACAGCAGCGGCGAACTGGCGCGGCTGAAGCAGCTTTCCACCATGGCCGACCGCGTCGATGCGCTGTTCTCGGACACCGCCACCAATGTGTCCGGCGTGTGGTCCAACTTCTTCGATTCGGTCAGCGGCCTGTCGTCCAACGCGTCGGGCAGCGCCGACCGGCAGAACGTGCTGGACAGCGCCAACACGCTGGCCAACCGCTTCCAGCAGCTCAACAACAGCCTGAACACGCTCAACAGCGAAGTGAACAACGGCCTGACCGCGGCCGCCACCGAAATCAACCGGCTGGCTGCGGAAATCGCCCAGATCAACGGGGTGATCGGCAGCAATGCGGCCACTGCTGCGCCCGACCTGCTGGACCGCCGTGACCAGCTGATCGCCAACCTGGTGGGCTACACCGGCGGCACCGCCGTGGCCCAGGATGGCGGCACCCTGAACGTGTACACCGCCGGCGGCCAGGCCCTGGTGGTCGGTACCACCGCCTCGAAGGTGACCACGGTCACCGACCCCTACCAGCCCGAGCGCCTGCAACTGGCGCTGCAGACCCAGGGCGGCAAGATCACCCTGGACCCGAAGCAGCTGGGCGGCCAGGTCGGTGGCATGCTGGAATTCCGCGACACCGTGCTGACCCCGGCCCAGGCCGAACTGGGCAAGCTGGCCGTGGGCCTGGCGACCACGTTCAACGAGACCCACCGCAACGGCGTGGATCTGTACGGCAACATGGGCGGCGACCTGTTCAACATCGGCAGCCCGCGGGTGACCGGCAATACCAGCAATACCGGCACTGCCTCGATCACCGCCAGCTACGGCGACCTGTCATCGCTGGATGCACAGAACATCGTGCTGAAGTATGACGGCACCCAGTGGCTGGCGATGCGTTCGGACACCGGCGCCAGCGTGGCCATGACCGGTACCGGCACCGCCACCGATCCGCTGAAGATCAATGGCGTGGAGCTGGTGGTGAGCGGCACCCCGGCCACCAATGACCGCTTCCTGCTGCAGCCCACCGCGGGCGTGGCCGGCAGCATCGGCGTGGCGATCACCGATACCTCGCGCCTGGCCGCGGCCGCGCCGATCAAGGGCAGTGCCGCGCTGGCCAACACCGGCACCGGCAAGCTGAGCGACGTGAAGGTGGCCGACGCCAGCAACGCCAACCTGCGCAACCCTGCCGCAATCGTGTTCACCTCGGCCACCGAATACACCATCGATGGCAATGGACCGTTCACCTACACCGCCGGCCAGGCGATCACCGCCAATGGCTGGAGTTTCGTGCTCGATGGCGCGCCGAAGACCGGCGATACCTTCAACATCACCCCCACCCCGGTCGGTTCGTCCGACAACAGCAATGCCCTGGCCCTGGCCAAGGTCGAGGACGCCAAGGCATTCAACGCCGGCACCATCACGTTGAACGGCGCACTGGGCGGGCTGACCACGCAGGTGGGCGCCGCCGCCCGTGCAGCGGAATATTCGCTGGATGCGCAGCAGGTGATCACCGACCAGGCACAGTCCGCGCGCGATTCGATTTCCGGGGTGAACCTGGATGAAGAAGCTGCCGACATGCTGCGCCTGCAACAGGCCTACCAGGCCGCCTCGCAGCTGATTTCCACTGCCGACACCATGTTCCAGACCATCCTGGGAGCTGTATCGCGATGAACAACCGCATTTCCACCGGGATGATGTTCAGCCAGTCCGTCTCGCTGATGTTGTCCAAGCAGGCCAAGATGAGTCACCTGGAACAGCAGCTGGCCACCGGCCAGCGCCTGGTGTCGGCCAAGGACGACCCGGTCGCCGCCGGCACCGCGGTCAGCCTGGACCGCGCCGTGGCCGAACTGGACCGCTTCAAATCCAACGCCGACGTGGTGCAGAACCGTCTGGGCCTGCAGGAAAACGCCCTGTCCGGCGCCAACGAACTGATGGCGCGCATTACCGAATTGACCCTGCAGGCCAACAACCCTGCCCTGTCGGCGGCCGACCTGAAGTCGATCGGCTCGGAGCTGCAGACGGTGTACGACAGCCTGCTGTCGCTGGCCAACACCACCGACGGCACGGGCCGCTACCTGTTCGGCGGCACCGACGATGCCGACGCGCCGTTCAAGCTGAGTAACGGTACGGTCAGCTACAACGGCGACCAGACCCAGCGCCAGGTGGAAGTGGCACCGGATACCTTCGTGAAGGATGCCCTGCCCGGCAGCGAGATTTTCCTGCGCATCCGCACCGGCGATGGCACCCTGGATGGTGCGGCTGCAGCCGGCAATACCGGCAATGGCGTGCTCACCACCTTTGGTTTGAATTCTTCTTCCGGCAATTGGAATGGCGGCAGCTATTCCTTGAACTTTACCGCTGCCGACCAGTACGAAGTGCTCGATTCCACCGGCACCGTGGTCGGCACCGGCACGTTCAAGGCCGGCGAGGACATCAGCTTCGAAGGCGTGTCGATGCGTATCGAAGGCGCGCCCGCGGCCGGCGACAGCTTCAGCATCGGCCCGTCGGGCACCCGCGATGTGTTTTCCACGGTGCAGGGCATGATCGATGCGCTCAACACCGCCGCCAACACCCCCGCCGAGGTGGCCAACCAGCAGAACGCACTGCAGTCGGGCATCCGCGATATCGCCCGCGCCGCCGAACAGTTCATCGACGCGCGCTCGGCCGGTGGTGCGCAGCTGAAGGCCATCGACGATGCCGCCGCCACCCGCGAATCCAACGCGGTCACCCTGAAAACCACGCTGTCGTCGATCCGCGACCTGGATTACGCCGAAGCCGTGGGCCAGTACCAGCTTGAACAGATCGCGCTGCAGGCCGCGCAGACGATCTTTACCCAGATGCAGCAGATGTCGCTGTTCAACGCGATCCGCTGAGCAGGCGCCTTCGTCGCGCGGCACTCCCCCGGGCCGCGCGACGAAGGCCGCTGAACCGCAGCCCGCCTGGGCTGCGGCACCCAACCACCGCCCTTCGGGACGGTGGCGTTGGCGTTTGTGCTAAAGACCGCCTTCCTGGCGCCGTTACTGGACCTTGCAAACGCGAAACACCTTCGCGTCGTGCATCGGTCGGCCACCTCGCGCCGGCCTTCGCCCACAGGAAGAGAAAAAATGGCACAAGTCATCAATACCAACGTGATGTCGCTGAACGCTCAGCGCAATCTGTCCACCAGCGGCAACAGCCTGGCGACCACGATCCAGCGCCTGTCCTCGGGCCTGCGCATCAACAGCGCCAAGGACGACGCCGCCGGCCTGGCGATCTCCGAGCGTTTCAGCACCCAGATCCGCGGTCTGGACGTTGCCGTGCGCAACGCCAACGACGGCATCTCGCTGGCCCAGACCGCCGAAGGCGCG
>NZ_JAVFVN010000699.1:0-351 GCF_030910085.1 Stenotrophomonas maltophilia group sp. RNC7
GCCATTATCTGCTTTAGGAATTTCTACTTTTTTCACCGGTCTTTCTTCAATGATTGGCTCCATTTTCGACTTCTCTGTTGTTGCTACAGTTTCGATTATCTCTTTTGGTCCAGGATTAACATTTGGTTTGTCTAGCCTATATTTCTCTAATTCCTCTGGTGTTAACTGATAAGTTGTAACAGGAGCTTGTTTTTCTTTCTGCCGATTCTTAACTTCTTCTATTTCCTCAGCACTGGCTCTATTGGCTTTAACATATCTATAAGCTGTTTGGTAATTCACACCTGTTTTTTCCGCTATTTCCGCAGCGCTCAAATCTGTTTCTTTGGCTAATTTTAAAGCTGTTTGAAATTT
>NZ_JAVFVN010000728.1:0-764 GCF_030910085.1 Stenotrophomonas maltophilia group sp. RNC7
AGAATGTATACAGTTACTTCTTACTTTATTTTTCTCGGCTTCATCACATCCACAAGAACAATATCCTCATTAATTTTAAAATGTTTTTTACTCGATACGATCATTCGGTAACACTCGATAAAAATCACTCGAGCAATTACACCTTAACTAAATTTTAAAACGTAAGAATTACACACGATTCCAAAGTATTAATGGTTTATGAAATCACAATATGGTAATTCGAAAGGAATGTTAATTATGGTTAAAAAGATTTTTCACACAACTGATATGTCGCTAACTGCTGCATTATCAACGATTAAAGGAGCATCAATTGGTCATGTAACTGTAACTCAAAAGGAAGATGACGGCCATCTTGTTACGTTTGAAATTGTATATGAAGAAGGTTTACAACCTGCAATCGACAACATGATTGAACTTTATAAAGCAAACACATTGCAGCTAAACGTTAGATCACTAAGTTCTCAATTAGCTTATTGTCGTTACTTATTTAACCTTAAAACAAGACAATACAACAAATTAAATACGGTTAAAAACGTACAAAAAGATGAAAGTGAGGTGAAGAATTGATGACTCAATCTCGATTAGTACATTTAGTTGATCAACAAACTGGTGAAGTATTAGGTGAGGATATTATCAATCCCCAATCACAAGTAATATCTGAAAATCAGAGACAGGCATATAAGAACAAATTAGAAAAAGAAAGAGATAACCGTCATTTCAGTTTTGCGAATATGGAGAATATTAAAGAAGTGATTTCTAAATTA
>NZ_JAVFVN010000749.1:0-788 GCF_030910085.1 Stenotrophomonas maltophilia group sp. RNC7
AAATATACATCAAAGTAAAAATACTACTTTGAACTATTATAGTTATAATCCACTTAGATAATGTTCTATTCATCCATTTCACCACCTAGCATTTTAACTTCAACAGTTGCTAATTCCTTTTCTATCTGCTTCATTTCCTCGTCTAAATCAGTAACCCAAGGATGATTGGCGATGATGGTCTTATTCGATATAACCCCTTTGGAGTTTTGACAATCGGTAATAGCTTGAGATTCATTAATAGCAATATCTCGATTGAACACAATTTCTATTTCTTTATCAGATACTGGTTGCTTAGTAATCTCAAGGTACTTATTAACGAAATAGACTAGTTGTTCAAAAGCCCATTTAAAGTTTTCTTCCATAGAATTACACTTCAAATCCAATCCACTGTAAATGAACTTAAGAGCTATACCACTAGGACTATTTCCCAGCTTATCAGAGTTTTTATCTACTCCTTGGCCAAAGTCAAAGATATCTTTCTTTAAAGCTTCATAATGAGTTTTAGCTGCTTCGATGTTAATATCAGTTTCTATGGTATCAACTCCGGCCTCATCGTCCGTATCCATCTTAATACCGTTGTAGTAGGCCAAATCTCTCACGAACTCGCCTAAATTCGCACCGCCATAGCCTTTTAGAATGTATATAACATTTTTTATATCCTCTAATAAGTTGGCCACATCAGATCTAGTTAAATCGTAATTGTCTATTAAGGTTTTTACAAATTGAAGATCCGGAAGTTCGAAGTCGTTATTTTTGAAAGGTATAAAAGGCACTTTCCCCCAATTACT
>NZ_JAVFVN010000767.1:0-355 GCF_030910085.1 Stenotrophomonas maltophilia group sp. RNC7
GGCGCCTGGGCGATGCACTGTACCAGGCACCACGCGGAGCCGCTCGGCCCGCCATAGCGCCCCCCGGGGGTGAGCAAACCACGTGGTTGGTGCTGGCATTCGTGGTGCTGTTGGGGGTGTTGTGGTGGTTGGCCTGATGTCGGCGGGGCTGGGTGGCCAATTTAACACCCTGCAGCACGCGGGGAAACGCGCACGCGGTCGAGGTGCAGTGGTTACCCTGGTGGTGGGCTTGCATTGGGGGGTGGCGGGTAGGAGGTTGTTGGTGGGTGTGGGGGGTTTCTTTATCGCTGGGGTGGTGGGAAGGGTATGGGTGGTCGCGTGCGCTGCGCTGGCCACGGCAGGTGCCGGCCTGCTG
>NZ_JAVFVN010000773.1:0-391 GCF_030910085.1 Stenotrophomonas maltophilia group sp. RNC7
GCATCGACTAATTGTAGATATACTGTCTCTTTTCTTTGATGCACTTTATCTATTACATCAATTACTTTATCAGCTAACTCCTTATTAAAGTCTTGAAGCATGAATCTTTGAGCTGCCCCTTCAAATACCCCCAAACATAAATCTTTTGAAGCATTGCGAAATTGACCTTTTTTTAAGATTTTTTTAACTTCACCACTTAATCCTTCTTGTTTTATTCTCTGTAATGTATCTTTCAAATCCATTTTTGCTTGCATATTATTAGGTAAGCACATACTAAATTCTATATTTGGCAATTCTTTATTTACTACAAATTTTTCAATGAATGTCTGTCTCAAAATGACATCTCTCCTCTAAAAAATCTATTTCTTAAATACTACTTTTCCATCTTTTA
>NZ_JAVFVN010000778.1:0-375 GCF_030910085.1 Stenotrophomonas maltophilia group sp. RNC7
TCGTGCCGCCGTGGAATGGCGCAAGGTCGAATCGGGTCACTGACCCGATTCCTGTAGATCCGACCCCTGCTCCGCTCAACGTGACGCGCACGGCTGCGGCCCGCGGGGCCGCCGGGCGGCGGCGCGCGCGGCGGCGGCGCGCGCGCCGCGCCCGCGCCCGCCCCGCCCCCCCCCCCCCCCCGCCGCCCCCCCCCCCCCCCCCCCCCCCCCCCCCCCCCCCCCCCCCCCCCCCCCCCCCCCCCCCCCCCCCCCCCCCACCCCCCCCCCCCCCCCCCCCCCCCCCCCCCCCCCCCCCCCCCCCCCCCCCCCCCCCCCCCCCCCCCCCCCCCCCCCCCCCCCCCCCCCCCCCCCCCCCCCCCCCCCCCCCCCCCCCCC
>NZ_JAVFVN010000789.1:0-569 GCF_030910085.1 Stenotrophomonas maltophilia group sp. RNC7
CGAGAAGTTTGCAGAAACAGCCCAGGATAATGCTTATTTTTTTTTCAAGTATTGTATAGAAAATGAGGTACCAAGAAATGTTTACTATGTAGTAAAGAAAGAATCAAATGATATCTGTAACTTAAACGGGCTTGAAGGTAACGTAGTTTATTTTATGAGTTTAAGGCATTTAATATTATTACAAGCTTGTAAAATTATAATTTCCTCTGAGGCTAAAGGACATGGGTACATTTGGCGAGCAAATAGAGGAAAAATTTTTAAAATATTTAACAAAAAAAATCAGTTATTTTTACAGCATGGGTTATTATGATTTAAAAAAATCGGCGATATATTTAATAATAGTAGTAATTCACCCAATAGAGTTAAGTTATTTGTGGCATCTTCTGATTTTGAACGAGATATCATTAAGCAGTATTTTGGATATGAAGAAGAGAAAATAGTTATTAGTGGGTTAGCAAGATGGGACTATTTAATGGATAAATCGAAAGGTCGTTCGGAAATTTTATTAATGCCAACGTTCAGAAACTGGTTAGAAGAGGTATCTGAAAGCACTTTTGAGCACTCAACTT
>NZ_JAVFVN010000811.1:0-1670 GCF_030910085.1 Stenotrophomonas maltophilia group sp. RNC7
ATAAATTTATTACTAAGGTAAAAATGATAAATGGTAATAGGTGTATGGTTATTAGTCGTTTTAAAGGAAAAAGCAGAGAAATTACATTTACATGCACAAAATGTAGTAGGGAATATACATTATTAGCTTCAACATTGCTAAAACCCTGGTTTTGTAAACACTGTTCTTCAAAAAAAGAACGAAGTATAATACATAAAAGTAAAATGGAAATGGAAAGAAAACAAGCACTTTATGAGTTTCACAAGCGTGTGGAAGGAGTATTTAGTATTGTTGCTACTAAAAGTGACAATCTATTTCTATTGAGGTGTATGAAATGTGATAGTACAAAGTGGTATAGAGTAACAAGCTTTTTAAAACTTAACCAGCCGTGTTCTCAATGCAGAAGTTTAAGACAATCAAGGGGATCTAGAGAAATAATAAGCTTTTTAAAGAAAATGGATATTGAATTTAAGACAGAGGTTACATTTAATGGTTGCAAAAATAAAAATAAACTTCCTTTTGATTTTGGAGTTTATAAAAATGATAAATTAATCTGCTTAATTGAGTATGATGGTGAACAACATTTTAAAGAGATTGAATTTTTTGGCGGTAAGGAAGGTTATTTAAATCGGGTTACAAATGATCAAATAAAAGATAGCTTTTGTAAGAATAAAGGCATTCCATTAATTAGAATTGATTATAGAAATAAAAATATTATTGAGAAGTTAATGATGAAATTAATGCCGTTACTTGAAGATTAGTTTGAAGATAATAAACTATATAATGAGATAGGGACCAGCTACAGGCATCTTCACTTTAATTTTATACATTCCTCATAATTTTCTGATTCATTCCTATTTAAATAACACAAGGCCTTATTTTTTATGTGTATAGTACACTTCTTTACACTACATAAAAAATAAGGCCTTTTTATGTAATTATTTATTACATAATTTAAAGATAATAGATGTCGGCAATGAGATTAGATATTCAATAAAAAGATATTTTTTGTTTTAAAAATCCTTAAATTATTTCAAGAAGAGAAGTATAATGCTACTTTAATTGGAATGTTATATCAGTTTTTTTATCTTTAAAATACATGTAAAGGTGGTTATTCATTTGAAATTTATTTGCTTAGAGTGTGCAGGTAGTGGAAAAAATATGGTATCAGAGTCACAAGGTGTGACAACCAGCTGCATTGCATGTAATGAAACGGGAGAATTGAATTTTGATTTTAACAAACAGGATGATGTTAATAAATTTATTTATATTTTAAAAGAAAATAAGCATGCTGAAAGTCTCGTAAATGTATTTGGAACTTTAAATGTCAGTCAGGGTGAAGTTGAATTATTAAAAGAAGCAGCAGCTGCTGCTTTTAAAGAGAAAAATACTTTTGCTCTTTTATTATTTATTGAGAAGTTGGATCCAGTATACGCAGAGCAAGTTCTTCATGAATTAACAAGAAACGAGATTGCAGAAGTATTAACTATTTATAAGTATTGGCTTGCTACAGGGAACTTTGACAAATCAACTCTAGATACATTTGATTTGGAACCCAATGAACTTCCACTATTAAAAGAGTTGTTTCAAGGTTTATATAATGCTTCTGTAGATCGTTTTATGAGTGTGAATACTAGTCTTAATACAGGTAATTGATTTACGCACATAGGACTATTAAGTAAACAGTTTCA
>NZ_JAVFVN010000816.1:0-1354 GCF_030910085.1 Stenotrophomonas maltophilia group sp. RNC7
ATTATACAGAAGTAAAGGACATGAAGGGAAGCGCTACAAAGTATACCTACGATGGATTCCATCAATTAAAGGTTACAGAGGAGCTTGGAAAGGACCATAAAGAAGTGATTACCTCAGAGCATGATGAAATGCGTCTCGTTAAAAAGAGAGAAGTAGAAATCTTCCATGTAATCAACGGTAATGCAACAGATACCTCCTATAAACGGATTGAAAATTACAGATATGACGAATACGGAAATTTAACCAATTATACAGGGCCGCTGGCACAGCGAGATCAAGCGGGCTATCCTGTAGATACAGAGCATACTGTAATCTATTCCTATGATTACGAGCGATTCCACTCTCCTTTATCTAAAACGTGGAAGCAGGATCAGAACACCATAGCTCAAATTATATACACCTTAGATAGTAAGGGAAATATCGTAAAGGAAACCAAGACCAATGGCAGCAAGGGTTGGATTGTAACAGATTTTGCATACGACAGCTTTGGAAATATCCGTAGAAAAGAGACACACGATGCCAATCAGTCCTTTGTAACGAACTATGAATACGGTGTAGATGCCAATGGTGTGGACCATAAAGGGGCATATTTAACAAAGGAATACAGTGTAATAGACAGTATAAATGCTGAGAGAAAATATGCCTACGATTTTAACACAGGAAATTTAATCAGTGAAATAGATCCAAAAGGCAATCGTACAGAGTATCAGTATGACGTTCTAGGTAGAGTCGTTCAGTCCACAAGACCGGACACAAATACAAAGCAATATACTTATAATGATAACGCTTATTTAAACAGTACCGTAATCTAGAAGGATTCAGGAAATACAGAGTTTAAATATGAGTACGATATCATAGGAGATTTGGTTATGTCCAGTGTATTCCATAACAATCAGTGGAATATGCTCAGCAGCATAACCTATGACAGCAATGGAAATAAGATCAAAGAGGTCGATTCAAACGGTCACAGTATTCGGTACCAATATGACAGTAAAGACCGATTAGTCTTAAAGGACTACTATGAAAAGGATAGCGTACTGAAGGGAAGCACTAAAATTCAGTATGAAACAGGGCTGGATAGGAATGCGCCTTTAACTGTAACCATAACAGATGAAGAAGGATATCCAAAGAAATTCCATTACGATATCCTAGACCGTCTCGTTAGAACAGAATTTACATCGGATCGAGTAAATTTTATAGAAAACACCTATACCTATGATTACGTAGGGAATAAAATTGCCTTTACCGATGGAAGGAACCATAGCACCCAATATGAATACGATGACTTGGGTCGATTGGTAAAGCAAATTGATGCCTTAGGAAATGAAACCCATTATGAATATAATAGCCTGAA
>NZ_JAVFVN010000839.1:0-2896 GCF_030910085.1 Stenotrophomonas maltophilia group sp. RNC7
AGAGGTGAAGGGCCGGTAGCAACACCACAACCTACTACAACAATACCAACAACAGTTCCTACACCAACCACTCAACCAACCACTCAACCAACGACAACACCAAATCAGCCGACAGAAGCAGAAACTAAAAAAGCTGACCAAGTTATTGAAGAAGCAAAAAAATACTTAGGTGTTCCTTATGTTTGGGGTGGAACATCTCCTAAAGGTTTTGATTGTAGTGGATTAACACAATATGTTTATAGAGCCATTGGAATCCCGTTAGATAGAACAGCTGCAATGCAATCAAAACAAGGGAAGAAAATAACAAATGTAAATGACATGAGGAAAGGTGACTTAATATTCTTTGCAAATACAGGGAATCGAACAGGTATCACTCATGTTGCTATATATATAGGCAATGGGAAAATGATTGAAGCACCAGACGTAGGACAGACAGTGAAGATTTCTGACTTTAAAACTGGTAAGTTTGCATGGGCTACTCGTGTATTAGGCGATGGTGATTTAAGTTCAAATGAAGGCACAGACGTTTCAACTGGTGGCGGTGGAGGAATTTCAACTGGACCAGTTACAATCGATAAAGCGCTTTTAAAATATTTCTATGATAAATTGAAGCCAGATTTCACTTATGAAGATAAAACAGAAACTGTAGAAACAAAGACAAAAACATGCGCTAAAAAGAAAGAAGGTTCTGAAGACTGTGCTGAATGGACAAATAGTATAAATACTACAACTAGAACAACAAAAGTAATTACTAAGGTTAGGGCCTGGAATGGTAATGCCAAAGTACACTATAAAGAAGTTAAATCTGGTTGGAAAAGAACAGGTGATAATACAGAAGTACAAGAGACGAATTATTTACAAGATAAACAAGAATTTAAGTATGATTACTCAAAATTAGACGAAATTTTATCACAAGCTGGGTACAAATATGGTGATAAAAAAATGTTTGAACTTTTCTATGAGTATGCAAGCGGATTACCACTTCATTATATAGATTGGGTAGATGGAAAAGATATTTCTCAAATGCTAGATGGTGATTTTATTGGGGATATAATTCCTGGATCAAGTATTCCACCACAATTTATGCCAATCTATTTAGGGGCTGAGAAGAAATTTGGTACACCTTGGTATATTTTAGCCGCTGTACATTATCATAAGAGTTCTTTCTCGAAAAATATTACTGTATCTGCTGCAGGTGAAAGAGGACCAATGCAAATTAAACCTGTAACTTGGATGGGATGGAAGCATCCAAGTAGAAATTCAGCTGGAGAATTAGAAGGAATTAGTGATAAGGACTTGATGGACTTAGAGTTGATTAAAAAATATGGTGGAAAAGGTGTAGATGGAAATGGTGATAAGAAAGCCGATATAAATGATAACCATGATTCAATTTATAGTGCGTCAAAAATTTTAGCTGATTTCAATGTTAAAAGTGATGCAGAAAAAGCGTTGTGGTTATATACAAATTCTAAAGATGGTGGAAAGCAAATATATGACACAGCAATGAAGTTTAAAAATGAGGCAACCTATAAACACGATCAAAATCAATTGCCTGAAGCTACGAGTGGCGATTGGATGACACCAACTCAAGGAAGATTAACGTCAGGATATGGAGAACGTTCCTTTGATAATCATCACGGCATTGATATTGCACAAAAAGGAACTGTTCCGATAGTTGCAGCAGCTGATGGTGTAGTATTCCGTTCGTACTTGTCACAAACATATGGGAACTGTGTAATGATTCGACACAATATAAATGGACAACAATATGAAACAGTATATGCTCATATGAGAAATCGTGCAGTAACAGAAGGAACAACAGTAAAAAAAGGACAATTCCTTGGTTATCAAGGTGAGACAGGTCAAGCATATGGACAACATTTACACTTTGAAATGCATAAGCCATCGTGGAATATAAATAAATCTTATGCTATAAATCCAATTCAATACATTAAGATTCAATAAAATTAGAAGGGATACTGATTTGTATCCCTTCTAATTTAAACTAAAAAGTTTATCTACTTTTTAAGTTATATAGAAAGGATAGGATCATGAATAGAAAAATTATATTAATTATAGCTGGATTAATTGGAGCAATACTTTTTATATTTATAGGTATTCAGTTTACTAATAAGATGTATAGTGAAAAAACATTGTTCGCGAAATCTAACCCATTAAAAGTAGCAGAAGAAAAGGAAACATTGGAAAAGGAATTACAACGTACAAAAATATATTATAAGAACGTCACTAGGGTCTTAGAGAAATTAAATTTAGATGATGTGGGTGAAATAGAGGGGTTACCTAATAAGTTAGGTACAAGTCAAGAAGAGTTTCTAGGCCAATTTTTTGCATCTACTTTAATAGGGAATGAACAAGTATTTTTATCAAACATTGATCCAAATCAATTATTAAATGATAAGGATGTTGATTTATCTTCAAATGAAATTAAAAAAATTATGACTCAAATATCTAGAGATAAAAAATTGAAGGAAGTGTATCTTCAATCAAAATCTTTAAAAGGTGAGGAAGATTTTGAAGTTGTTGTTTTGCTAGAATATAAAGATGAGAAAGAGAAAAATCTTAAATTACAAATTAGTAAATCTAGGGATTATCATCATGATACAAGTGGCCACTTTTTAGTGAATACATCTTTAAGTGATATAAAAAAGCAACTATATAAATAAAAAAGCTTTAATATTTATAGATTAAAGCTTTTTTCGTTTATATTTTTTTAACTAATGCTAGTTTTTCTATTGGTTCTAAAGAAACATTTTCTTTTACTTTTTTTTGAGCAATAGGTTTATTTTCAGCGATTAATGATTTTGCTAATGCATAAAAGTAATTTAATGCAAACTCAGGATTCGCTTCATTAGCCTTCACATAATTTAAATCTTCT
>NZ_JAVFVN010000862.1:0-3898 GCF_030910085.1 Stenotrophomonas maltophilia group sp. RNC7
ACGTGCAGGCCAAGGGCGCCGGCGTTTCCTGACATCCTGCCGGTGGGTGGGAGCTGCTGCTCCTGTGGGTTCGGACCGTTGGGCCGCCCACCGCTGCCTGCCGTTGTGCCGACCCCCGGCGCGGGGGCGGGGGGGCCGGCCCCCACCCCCCGGGGCGGGGGCCGGCATCTAGGGCTGGCTGTGGTGTGGGCACCACCGGCCCGCACCCACAGGAGAAGCAGCTCCCACCCACCGGCAGGATGTCAGGAAACGCCGGCGCCCTTGGCCTGCACGTCGGCGTGGTACGACGAGCGCACCATCGGGCCGGAGGCCACGTGGCTGAAGCCCAGTTCGTAGCCGTAGACTTCCAGCGCCTTGTAGTCCTCGGGCGTCCAGTACTTCAGCACGGGGTGGTGGTGCGCGGTCGGCTGCAGGTACTGTCCGATGGTGATCATGTCCACGTCGTGCGCGCGCAGGTCACGCATCGTGGCCTTGATCTGTTCGAAGTCCTCGCCCAGGCCCAGCATGATGCCGCTCTTGGTCGGCACGTCCGGATGCTGCGCCTTGAAGTTCTTCAGCAGGTTCAGCGACCACTGGTAGTCCGCACCCGGGCGCACGTTGCGATACAGGTCCGGCACGGTCTCGATGTTGTGGTTGAACACATCCGGCGGGTTCTGCGCCAGGATCTCCAGCGCACGTTCCATGCGGCCCTTGCCGCGGAAGTCCGGGGTCAGCACCTCGATGCGGGTACCCGGCGACTTCTCGCGGATGGCGGTGATGCAGTCAACGAAATGCTGGGCACCCCCGTCGCGCAGGTCATCGCGGTCGACGCTGGTCACCACCACGTACTTCAGGCCCATGTCGGCCACGGTCTGGCCGAGGCTGGCCGGCTCGTTGGCATCCGGCGGCTTCGGGCGGCCATGGGCCACGTCGCAGAACGAGCAGCGCCGGGTGCAGACCTCACCGAGGATCATGAAGGTGGCGGTGCCATGACCGAAGCACTCGTGGATATTCGGGCAGCTGGCTTCCTCGCATACCGTCACCAGGCGGTTCTCGCGCAGCTTGGCCTTCAGGTTCTGCACGGCATTGCCCGAAGGAATGCGCACGCGGATCCAGGACGGCTTGCGCAGTACCGGCGCATCGGCGAACTGCACCGGCGAACGGTTGATCTTGTCACCGCCCAGCTGCTTGACCCCGGCCTGCAACGGCGCGGTGGACGGAGAATCGCCCTGCACGATCTGCAGGGGAATGGAACGGGCGGTGGTTTCAGTCATGGCAGTTCCGGGGAGCGGTCAGGCGGCCGCAGAAAGATCGGGCAGTTCGGGCGTGTGCTGCAGCAGCAGGCCAAACTGGCGGGCCAGGTGGTCCAGCAGCACCGGCTTGACGGCGTCCATCCCCGAGGGGCCGCCCAAGTCCAGCACCGAGGTCACCTGCAACCCCTGATAGCCACAGGGATTGATGCGGTGGAAGGGTTCCAGGTCCATGGCCACGTTGAAGGCCAGCCCATGGAAGGTGCAGCCGCGGCGCACACGGATGCCGAGTGCGGCAATCTTGGCACCACCGACGTAGACGCCCGGGGCGCCCTCGCGGCGTTCGGCGCCGATGTTCCACTCGGCCAGCGTATCGATGATCGCCTGCTCGATGCGGCACACGTAGTCGCGCACACCGATACCCAGCCGTGGCAGGCGCAGCAACGGATAGATCACGATCTGGCCGGGACCGTGATAGGTCACCTGGCCGCCGCGGTCCACGTGCAGCACGGGGATGTCGCCCGGCGCCAGCACATGCTCGTCCTTGCCGGCCTGGCCCAGGGTGAACACCGGATCGTGCTCGACCACCCACAGCTCGTCGGCATCGGCGTCGCTGCGCTGGTCGGTGAAGCGCTGCATGGCGCGCCACACCGGTTCATACGGCTGGCGGCCGAGGTCACGGACCAGCGCCGGACGCGGCGCACGGTCCTCCGGGGCGGCTTCGGCCGGGCAGGAGTCGGCTACAGCGTCCACTTCACTTCCGGGTGGTCACGCAGCGCCTGGTGCGCCAGGTCGTACTGTTCGCGGCTCTCGGCCTTGAACACGATGCGGACGGACACGTACTTGCCGTTGGAGGAGTGCTTCCAGCTGATGCGTTCGTTCACCACATCGATGCCGGCGGCCAGCAACAGGCGGGGAAGCTCATGCTCCAGGCCGCGGTTGGCCGGGCCCATGGCGCTGAGCTCGAACTGGCCGGGGAACTGGAAGCCGTGGTCGGGGTTGTCGGACTTGATTTCCATGGCCCCATTATCGGGCCGCAGGGCAACAAACCCAAGAGTATTCATCAACGCCAGGACCGCACCGGCGGTCTGCTGCGTTGCAGGCGGCCCAAAGGGACGGGCCTGAGGCCCAACGGCAGCTGACTGCAATCTCCTGACCATCACCAGCGCGAACATCGTACGGGCGGCCCGCGACCGCCTTCACGCCCGGCCTGCGGCGCGTACGCGGGTAACAAATTGTGCCCGCCGGACAATGTTGTTTTCGGAACAGACAAGTGATCTGGACGTGCTCGTTCCGACGCGCGGGCACGAGTACCGTAGCGTTGCAGAAAACGACTGAAAACCGCCCCCTTCCCCATGAGCATTCCATCCATGCGTAGTGTCGCAGCTCTCGGGCTCGCCGGCCTGCTGGCCTCTGCCCTCCCCCTTGCCGCCCAGGCGGCCGAACAATGTGGCCCGGACGCCATGCGCGACCACCCGCCGCAGGTCAATTTCCGCGTCGACAACGACCTGTTCGGCGGCCGCCACCAGGATCAGGGCTATACCAACGGTGCGCTGTTGACCCTGGTCTCCCCCAATCTGGTCGATTACACCGACGACCCCTGCCTGCCGCGCATGGCGCGCTGGGTAAACCGGTACCTGGAAGGGCTGCATCCGGGCAAGTTCGAACAGCAGAACATGATCTTCAGCATCGGCCAGGGGATCTTCACCCCGACCGATTTCACTCGCAGGGACCTGATCGAGGACGACCGCCCTTACGCCGGCGTGCTGATCGCGAACTTCGGTTTCAATGCGCGCAGCGGCGACCACCTGCAGACCACCCAGCTGACACTGGGCGTGGTCGGTCCGTGGGCACAGGGCAAGCAGGTGCAGAATGCCGTGCACGACGTGCTGGGCGACGAAAAATTCAAGGGTTGGGACAACCAGCTGCACAACGAACCACTGTTCATGCTGACCCATGAGCGCATGCGCCGCTGGCCGGGCGATGCCAGCGTCAATGCCGACGGTTGGGGTTGGGACGCGATCAGCCACTACGGCGGGTCGATCGGCAACCTGGAAACCAAGGCCAATTTCGGCGGTGAAGTGCGCTTTGGCTGGAAGCTGCCAGACGACTTCGGCAGCACGCCGCTGCGCCCGGCCGGCGAAAACACCGCGCCGACCCGCCGCGGCCGCCCCAGTGGGTGGTCCTGGCACCTGTTCGCGACCTCGGACGCTGCCTGGGTGATCCGCGATATCACCCTGGATGGCAACACCTTCCGCAACAGTCACAGCGTGGACAAGCGCCATGTGGTGGCCTACGGCGGGTACGGCGTGGCGGTGATGTACGGCCGCTGGAAGTTCGCCGCCGCGCGCTACCACAGCACGCGCGAGTTAAACGGCCAGCGCGAGGCGCCGGTGTTCGGCAGCTTCACCATCAGCCGGTCGCTGTAGGCGAGGGGCTGATGGTGAAGCGGGCAGGTGCCGACCGTTGGTCGGCACACCGGTTATTGCATCGCTCGCTGCAAGCGAGCGGGTGAGGGTAGTGCCGGCCGCTGGCCGGCTCCGCTTGAACCCAACCGGATGTGCCAACACCCGGCCAGCGGCCCGCACTACCCACACCCGCGCGCTTGCAGCGAGCGATGCAATAACCGGTGTGCCCACCAACGGTCGGCACCTGCCCGCTTCACCATC
>NZ_JAVFVN010000874.1:0-5740 GCF_030910085.1 Stenotrophomonas maltophilia group sp. RNC7
TAGCCTGGTCCAGACAGTTTTAAATCCTTACCCAGTAGCAATTGGTGAAAAAGAGAAATTGTTACGTTCTATTCTAAAGGAAAGAAATTTAATGATTTTACTTTTACTTGGGAAATATGGATTAACCCGTAATGAAGTAGTAACTTTAAATATGGATCAAGTAAATTTTTATATGAGAAATATAAAGATTGGTGAAACAAATATCTCTATTCAAAATGAAGATATGAATAGACTGTACGACTATTACAAAAGTATTCCAGTTAGTATTCGTCCTATGATGCATTCGGAACAAGCAGTGTTTGTTGCATATGATAATAACAGAATGACTTATTTATGGGATTATTCGAAAGAAATGCCTAAACGTTTATCAGATGAAGCCATAAAAAAATTAATAAGAAAAGAAGGCCAATATGCAGGGCTTCATAATATCTCATCTAGAGTACTTAGAAATACCGCGATTATTAATGCGTTAAATAATGGAGAGTCCGTTGAAACAGTAAAGACCTTATTTAGGTTGAAAAGTATTCATGCAGTGAATAGATATAGAAGGTTTTTAAGAATAGAATAAAAAGTAACTTTTACACTAAATATAAGTGTAAAAGAATGGATAGATAATTGATGAATCTAAAACGAGTATATCTTTTGTTATTAGTTTTTTACTTAACTTTTGGAAGTATAGATTTTACTTATGCTCAATATCCCCAACCTGAGGAAGATACGGTAGAACTTAAATTTCAAGATATGTTTTTGGTTTTCTTTAATGATATTTTAGAAAAAGATGTAAATAAGTATTATTCAAAATACACAGATAAACGGGTATCGATATATCCATATCAAGTCTCTTTCTTAAAAGTGAGCCGAATTAATGGTTTTAGGGGATATGATTTTATAGTTGAGGTTGAAGTTACGCCAGTTATTGGTCCGCATAATATAGTCGGAGTAGAACGATTGAAATATCAAATTTCATTTAATTTAGAGAAAAAAGCAAAATTGATTGAATATAGACACTTAAAAATGTTCCCTTCAAATTTATTACTTTAATTTTGAAAGGAACTACAGTAAGAGTTATAACAGGTAGTTTTTCATTAAACTTATAATATATTTTATTTGCCGTCCCCCTTTTATATAATTAGAGGGATGGGAGGGATATGTTTTGGCAAAATTACTAGTCAACGGAGAAATACTTGACTATAAAGACTGTGCAGAAGTACCAAATGAACTCTTTAGCAAGTTAATTCGATTTATAGAGTTAAAAGAACATCAAACTAGTAAGGAGTATGTAGAAGTTATTAATGCCTGTAATTATTGTGAACATTCAATTTCAAAACCGCATGGTTCATTTGCAAGCGAAGTAAATCCTAACGATGTATGGTATATATCCGTACAAGATGAAAATGAAAAGGATTGGCTAGAAATTATGGGAGAAGATGCAGATTTCACTCAAGAACAAATACAAATCTATCGCTGTAAAGCATGTGGTAAATGGGAGATTTATAATGATGGTTAAACATCCATAATGGATGCTTTTCTCTGGGATAAGAAAAGGAACTGTATAAAAAGAGATAAAAGCGTAAAGTTTTGATACGCCTTTATCTCTTTTTTTAGTATATATATTAAAATTTTTACCTTAAATGAATATAATGCTGATTAATGTATTTTTGTTAGATTTTCAAGTTTGACTCTTGAGTATAAATTGCAGATATAGTTTTAGCAATAATTGTATCTTTATTATTATTAATTAGATATTCATAAGACTAAACGAAATTATGTTTAATATGAAAATAATGAAATTGAAAAGGAGTGATTTTATGTTTTCTGAACCAACGTTAGAATATACGAAAATTTATTTGAAAATTAAGTGCTTTAATGACAAATGTGACTATGTTATTGACTACATGTATACATCGGATAATTTTGATCCAAGAATTGATGGGAAATGTCTGAAATGTGGAACTGAGTATTCCCGTAAAGTAGCTGGATTATCCAAGTCGTCAATTGTTAGTAGAAGAGAAGAAGGAGTTTACCGATAAAATCAAACTACCAATAAGAGGGGAATGTGTAATTATCAGTTACCCAATTCATTTAATAAAAAAATAAATGTTAACAAGGGAGAGGGCTTGTTTGACAATATATATTCCAATCAGATTCTCTGATCATTTTGCTACAAAATCAGGTTATATTTGTGCATATTTTGATTTTAAGGAGGCAAGTATTACTCCAAATAGTTATTTGTATTTAACAGATCAACAGAAAGAAAAAAAGTGTGAATACGAATCAGGCGAAGTTTTTCTGATTTGTGAGTATGTTTTTACAGAAAGACCAGAAGTAATAGCAAAATACACGCTAATCCAAATCACAGTAAATGCTACTGAAGGTTTTAAAGTGTTAGCTGAATGTGAAGAAGGAGCAACTACAAAAAATCAAATATATTTACTGTATCAAATTGCTCATAGAACATTAAAAGTGTTGGATATTAGTCTTCGTAGACAATGGATGAAAAAGTACAAAACAGTAGAATTAGAGAATTTAGATGATTTACAAGAATACTTGCATATGCAGCGTGATAATTTTCGGGAAGAGTTCTTAGCGGATTTTACTTCATTGAATCAAAAGAAGCTATTAACAGAAAAAATCGCTATTACAAATGATTTTTTAGAAAAAGTTGATCGTTTAAAAAGAAAAAATATGGAAGAGGGACTAATATGCTTGTGACTTGGAGTTTCAAAATTAGTTGTATTAAACCGAAAAAAATTGACTTTATATTATAAGGTGAGATTAGTTTATGGACTATGAATTAAATTTATATGGTGGTTCCATAAAGTTGCAACAACTTTCCAAATCATTGTATAGGGGAGATATTAAGGCATTTAAAGTCTTACAGGTGTATATATGGGTTGAATTTTTAAATGAAGGGATTATACCTATAAAATGGTATACACCAAATGAGGATGGAACATTAGTGGATTTCGCTTATATTAACAATATTGAAGAATTCAAGAAAGCTAAAGAAAGATTGAAGGACCATATTTCACGGCTTCAAAATGAAGATATATTTTTTTTAGCAAATTTTTAATAGAAGTTTTTAAAAGGGTGTGATGTAATTTGAAACTTGTAAAAAAAGGGTTAATTAAGAATAAAAAAATAAAATACGTCTTAATAGCTGTTACTGTAATTTTATTAGCAAGCTTCATTATGTATTTAGAAACATTAACAAGTAAAAAAGAAGAACAAGTAGCTAAAAGGGGGACACCACAAATTACGAAAAGCGAAAAAGAATTTGTAACAAAATTTATAGTAGATTTCTATACATTTCTTAATGAAAATGAATTTCCTAAAGCTCAAGCATTAACACAAGTAGATTTAAATGATATACATCCTGGTAAAAAAGAAAATCAAGACGAAAAAATTGAATTACCAAAAGCGTATAGTATTAATAAATTAACACCTTCAAAGTACAAGGTTGTCGGATTAGAGAAAATAAAATTGGATACTCAAACTGTTGGAAAAAGGAAAAGTACTTATTTAATTGAAGAGAAAAATTCTAAATATTATATAACAAAGTTTAGTTATACTTTTGAAAAAGAAATGCTGGAACCTGAGATCAAATTAATAGGCCAGAACATGAATATGTATTCTGTACCTCATGGGAAAGTAGAGTTAATAGGTGAAGCTATAGATGATAAGCAAAAAAGATTTACAGTTGCAATTAAATATACTGGTAGTAAGCCGGAACAATTTGTTCATACCTTTACTAGTGTTGGAGATATGCAAAATAGCAATAATCTCAATTTACTTTATGGAATTAGTGATAACGGAGTTAAATTATTTCCAGATCAGACAGAGGTAAGAAGAATAGATGGCGATGTAGTAGTCCTTTTTAGTGGTGATTCAAAGGAAGAAAAGTTAATTTCGCGAATTGATTATGCTCAACTAGAGTCTATAAACAAAGTATTGGCAGGTGAAATTCAACTAGATAAGGAACAAGTTAAGGAATTCGATGATTACATCCCTCTAAACATAAGTGGTACTGAAAATAATCCACCAATAATATTACCAGAACAAAATCATTTAAATATTGATATTAAACCTGATTTTGAGAAAAAAACTGATTCAACTACAATTCATATTGATTCAATTACTTATGATAATACGAAAGGAATGCAAATCAAAGGATATGCAGTTAATAACAAAGATGCAGTAATAAATATAGAAGAGAATGTTGAGAATACAGATAAGAAGGTCGATCAGATTAAAGTATATTCCCCATATCAGTATCAAATGATAAACTTTGATACTGAAAGTATTTATGAGAAAAATTTGTATCAGAATATTAATTCTGCTTTTCTATTAAAGAGCAAAGTTAAATTAACAGATGATGATTATATTTTGAAGTTAAATTTATTTAATGTGACTTTTGGAATAGATTTAAAAACTGGAAAAGAAGTGCAACTGGATGAGAATAATTTTAAATCTTTAGATGTAAAACCAAATTTTATACAATAGTAAAAATTTATTAGGGCAATCTATGTTTGATTGCCCTTTATTAATTGGAATAATCATTGGGGGAGATTGTATTGAATTATGATAAGATTCAGGCATTGCCTTTAACCGAGAGATTTAGTAATGAGAATGATATGTATATCTATCCTTTTTTAATATGCGTTGAAGTTGATAAATACCATTATGAAGAGCATGAAATTCTATATTTAGTCCAAAAAGGGGTGTATTGTGAATTTATTGGTTTAGGCAAACTTCCTTATATTAAACCGCAAACTATAGCAAAATTAGTAAAATCGGAATTAAAAAGAGAAATAAAAACGAAAGGAATGCTTATACCAATTAGTGAATGGTATTGTGATGACTGCGGACAAGTAATCTTTAAAGAAGATGATGCAATTATTGAATGTAAAACTCATAATATTGGAATGACAAAAAATACAAGATGTTTTCGAATAATTCATAAAAAATGCATAAGTCAAATTGGTGTTAGAGGAGAAATAGTGGCTTTTAATTTGGGATTTTCAGAAAGTTTAAACAATCTATTGATCTCGGTTAATGATAAAATAGAATATGATTTAGATAGTTTTAATGAAGTATTAAAAAGAACGACCGTTCCCTATTATGAGCAAGCTAGAAGAATTTCAAATGCAAATGATAGCATTCAATTTAATATTCAGGATCTGAACAGGAATCGACTTAGAAATTATATACTTGAATATTTAAACTTTGGCCGTGGAGGAAAATTAATATGAATACTTGCGATTTATGTAATTCAAAAACAATTGAAGGGCAATTAGGTGAATCGAAATATATATGTTCAAATACTAATTGCGAGCGCTCTAATCCACATTGGGCCATTGAAAGGATTAATACAATAATTAGTCCTTTTAATAAAGAAATGGAGAAATATATTACTTTCAGTATAGGTACAATAGATTTTTATGAAGCGAGGTGGGTAGGTGAAGGTTCAGCAGAAATAACTTTAAATAATGGTACTGAATTCATATGTCACTTAAAATCTGGAAAATTACATCCGTTAGAAAATCCCTACTTTGAAGAATTAGGGCTAGAAATTACCAAAGATACTATAAAAGAAATTAAACATAACATGTTAAAACTGATTGAACTGCGGGATAAGAAACTGGCTGCATTAAAACGAAGATAAGTTATATATCCCCATGTTCCTAAATTTGTTAAGTACATGGGGATTATAGGATGAAAACCCTAGTAAAATTGTGAT
>NZ_JAVFVN010000879.1:0-367 GCF_030910085.1 Stenotrophomonas maltophilia group sp. RNC7
ATCCCTCCCGCGGTGGGGGGGGGGGGTGGGGGGGGGGGGGGGGGGGGGGGGGGCCCGGCCGGGGGGGCCCCGGGGGGGCCCCACCCCCCCCCTGTGTTGGGGTTGGGGGGGGGCCCGCCCCGGCCCCCCCGCCCGCCAACCCCCCGGGTGGCCGCTGTGGGGGTGGGGGTGGCGGCCCCGGGGCGGCCACCACCGTGGAGCGCGGACTGGGGTAGTGCCGGCCGCTGGCCGGCAGCGTCCAACGCTACATGGGTGGCGGCATGAACAGTGCGGACCAACGTTCCGCACTCATTACGGCCTGTGGTCGTACACGGCAGTGCAATGCACCGTTGCCGGCATGCACACGGCCGCTGGCCTACCCTTTCGT
>NZ_JAVFVN010000901.1:0-887 GCF_030910085.1 Stenotrophomonas maltophilia group sp. RNC7
GGCCGAGAGAACGCCAATTTTACGCAAGTGGTTGGACAGCTTGAGCCTGTCCGCGAGCGCATTGACGGGACCCATACCGAGTTCCTCATGCCCGAGATGTGACGGCAGGTTTTCGTCTGGGGTCAAAGCCTTGCCGAAATCATGCACGAGCGCACCAAATGTGATCAAAGGATCCCCGAAATGGCTGGCAGCAGCATCGACCACCATCAAGGTATGAGAGAAAACATCCCCTTCCATGTGATGCTCGGCGGGTTGGATTCTTCCCTTAAGGGCGGCCAACTCGGGGAAAAGTGTGGTGAGAGCACCAAAACGGTCCAACTCCAGGAAGAACGTCGATGGCTTTGGGGTTGTGAGGGCTTTGTAGAATTCGAGTGCAATACGTTCGGGGGTGAGATGATCCAGTTTGCCTGTCGAATGGATTTGGCGGCAGAGAGCAACGGTTTCGGGCGCAACAGAAAATTCCAGTTTGGCCGCTAGTCGGGCAGCTCTCAAGACACGAACAGGATCGTCACAGAATGCCTCGGATGTATGGCGCAAGCGCTTGGATGTGATGTCATTCAAGCCGCCAAACGGATCGATAATGTTCCCATCTGGATCCATGGCAATTGCATTGCAGGTAAAGTCTCGATTGAACAGGTCGTCGGCGATCGTAATCGAGGTATCAAAGGCAGTCGTGAATTCCTGGTCGTTCTGCACAGACTTGCGCATGGTACGGGCCAAAGCGTATTCGTCGCCTGTCTCGGGGTGAAGAAAGACTGGGAAGTCGGCGCCGACACTTTTGAATCCAGCAGCAATCATGTCGGCTGGTGTCGCACCGACGACGACATAGTCGCGGTCAGTCGGCTCGCGAAACATCAGCAGATCGCGGACCGCGCCTCCTACGAGAA
>NZ_JAVFVN010000058.1:0-700 GCF_030910085.1 Stenotrophomonas maltophilia group sp. RNC7
CCTGCACGGTGGTCGACCTTGCGGCCTTCGGGGTCGTAGTCGATGGCGAGTGGCTTCTCAAGGTGGACGGCAACCTTGGCGCCTGGTTGCACGTACACCGCGGCAAATGCTTGCCCGTAGAGCTTGTTGACCCAGCTCGACATCTCTTGGACACCGCCTGCCAGGATCCGGCCAACCGCTTCCTGACCGGTGATGCCGACGGTACCGATCGAGCCATCGGCGCCGACGTAGGACGAGCGGCCGCTGTCGGATTCGATCAGCGAGGCGGCGCCGGCGCCGGCGGCCGTGATCAAGGCCTGGGTGCCCAGGTATTGCTGGGCATTGCTGCGGCGCTCGCCACTGACGCAAGGAATACCGTGCGGGTCGCTGATCCAGCCCAGGCCATCTTGCTGGTTGTTGTTTTGCTGATTGCCGTCACGGTCTTCGGGGATGGTACGGATCGTGCCGTCGTTGAAAACGAAGGTGATGCTGCGCACTTGGCCGCGAACGCACGAGAGCGTCCAATCGCCGGCTGCGGTACCGCTGAACACGGCGCCGGCCACGTCCGGAATGTCGATTCCGTTGGCGGTCAGATTGTCCGGGCCGACCACGACCTTGAACGGATACGGATCGTTGACGGTGCCATCGATGGGCACGCGGCCGATCAGTGCCGTCATCGCCACCGAGCCCATCAGCGTCGAGTTGGTCGGCACGGTGTAGA
>NZ_JAVFVN010000916.1:0-1334 GCF_030910085.1 Stenotrophomonas maltophilia group sp. RNC7
GCAACAAAACAACCAGAGTGGCTGCCAATGTCAGTAATGCTGCAATAAGCCAGAATCCCATGGCTACGACTTAAGCGCAGCCAAGGGAAAAACCAACCACTACCTGCAGCAAGTTGCTGCCTAGGGCAATTCGCCGCAAAGGATGTCAGGTCAATGGCGTCCAGCTGCCATCCGGATTGCGACATGCAGTTCCGCGCGAAGTCTGCTGCGATCCGCCGATGGTGAAGCTGTGCGAATACTGGCGGCAATTCTGGGAGCCGACCTGATAAGGCTGCGCCGCTGTCACATCGCCGGAATTCGATCCGCTGCCGCTCCAGGATACAACCTTGCCCGCGGGCGAATATTCGAGCGCGCGATATTCGGCCTCAAGCGCCTTCTTTCGGTCGGCTGCATTCAGCTGGTTGGCCGAACTGCCGAGAAGACCATTGCCGAGCGGCGTCAACAGGCTGGTTTCCGGCTTCTGCGCCGCAGAGCCGCCGCCTAGCGAGCCAAGCCCGATCCCTTTGCCGGTGGTCGTGCCACAAGCTGACAATGCAAGCGCCACGGCAAACATCGTCGAAGCAACTGAAACCGGGTGAGAAGACAACCTGGATACCATTACCATAACAACCAGCCTTCATGAACAATTAGCACGCATACTATAACGGAATGCGGCTTTTCAATTTATCTTCTAGTTCGCTTTCAGCCAAAAACAACCGTCAATCTTCTGTCAGGGGCAACAGGACACGGACTCCCAGTCCGCCGAACGAACTCTTGCCCAGATGCAAGCCGCCGCCATATTCGCGGACGGTATCCTGCACGATCGCCAGTCCCAGCCCGGTTCCCGGTTTCGTTTCGTCGACGCGGCTGCCGCGTTTCAGCGCCGCCTCGATCTTGTCCGATGCCAGCCCCGGCCCGTCGTCTTCGATCAGGATTTCGAACCGGCGTTGCTCGCCGGAAACGGGGGAAAGCCTGATATGGATGCGTTTGCGGCCCCATTTGCCCGCATTCTCAAGCAGGTTGCCGACGATTTCTTCCAGATCCTCCCGCTCGCCCGCGAAGACCGCGTCAGGCAAATCGTTGCGGAACGTGACCTTGAAAGCCGGGTTGAGCTTAGCCGTTACCCGCTGCATGCGCTCGAGAACCGGGGTCACAGGCGTGCGGAAAACAACGCTGTCGCGCTGCGCGGCGATACGTGCGCGTTGCAGATAATGCTGTATCTGCACCTGCATCGCCTCGCTTTGTTCCTGGACGATGCGCCCATGTTCGCCGCCCATGCTTCGTGCTTCATTGACCAGCACCGAAAGCGGTGTCTTGAGAGAATGGGCGAGATTGCCGACCTGCGTTCGAGACCG
>NZ_JAVFVN010000059.1:0-309 GCF_030910085.1 Stenotrophomonas maltophilia group sp. RNC7
CTTGGCAGTGGTCTGCTGAGAAGGCGCGAACTTTGGTACCGGCTCATCAGTCCAGCATTGGCCATTCAGCCAAGTGGCGGGGTGTTTCGTGTATTCTGGATTTTCACCGCGGCGTTCGTCAGCGTAACGGCGGGCGCCTTCAAGAATTGTCTCCAGATCAACCCGCTTACGAGCCGCCTTGAATGCTTTGAGGGCTTGGCCCTTTCCTGCGCGGCGTGGAAAGACTGGCCAAAACTGCTTTTCGAATTCGGCCTCGAAATCGGGTTTGGCCGAAACATCTGAGCGTAGCGAAGATGTTATATCTGTATC
>NZ_JAVFVN010000920.1:0-593 GCF_030910085.1 Stenotrophomonas maltophilia group sp. RNC7
AAGAAAAAGATTTTAATTATATCAACATTAGCTGGTTTTTTATTTTTAAACTATTTTAGTCAAAGTATAGAAAATAAACAATTAGCTAAACCAAAAGATGATCAAGTCATTATGTACATGCAAGTACCTGGTGGCGGCGGTCACTAAAGTGAATAAAAAAAAGACATCGCTTATGCGGTGTCTTTTGTACGTTATGGACTAATTTGTAAATTCCCTATCGGAAATTTAGACATATATTGATAACATTTTCACAAACTAGTGTAGCTAGTTTTTTAAAAATATAGATTTTTTATTCTGTGTTATAGTTTTTTACAAGAAAAATCTAACGAAAGCGCTCAGTTTAATTAAAATTTTATGGATTAATATATATAATGTGTTGGGAGGTTAGTAAGTGTGTTAAATGAAACAGTAAAAAGAATGGAATCACAAGATGAACTTTCATTTATTTTAGAAAAATGGAGAGAAGAATTCCCAGCAGTAGAGCAAATTTTTGTATCGTTATTACGTGGCGAGGAAAAATTTAGTCGAAAGCATGTTCATAATTGTTTTGGTAGAGCAATAGGTGCATTATCTAGTTCAGATGTGTTCAGTTA
>NZ_JAVFVN010000940.1:0-14293 GCF_030910085.1 Stenotrophomonas maltophilia group sp. RNC7
CCCCGCCCCGCCAAGCGCGGCTATTGCTCCAAGCAGCCAACCACGAGGGGCTCAGCCGTTGGCCGCCGCAAACGCCGGCCGCGTCAGGTTGTCCGCCTCGCCATCAGTGCACAGCACTTCGTCTTCGATGCGGATGCCGCCATACGGACGGAAGAAGTCCACGCGGTCCCAGTTGATCGCATCACCGTGGCCAGCGTCCTTCACTTCATTCAACAGCATGTCGATGAAGTACAGGCCCGGTTCGATGGTCACCACCATGCCCGGCTCCAGCACGCGGGTCAGGCGCAGGTACGGGTGGCCCGCCGGGCGCTCGATGCGGCCGCCTTCGTCGCTGGCCGCGAAACCGGCCACGTCGTGCACCTGCAGGCCGATCAGGTGGCCGATACCATGCGGGAAGAACGCGGCGCTGACGCCGGTCTCCAGCGCGGTCTGCGGCGAGACCTTGATCACGCCGAAGTCCTTCAGTACGCCCATCAGCGAAAGATGTGCGTCCACGTGCAGCTGCTTGTAGTCGAAGCCCGGGCGCACCGCTGCGCACATCTGCTGCTGGGCAGCGTCGACGGCGGCGATCATCGCCGCAAACTCGTCGTGGCCCTGCGCGGCGTAGGTACGGGTGATGTCGCTGGCGTAGCCGTGGGCACTGGCGCCGGCATCGATCAGGAAGCTGCGCAGCGGCTGCGGTGCCTTGCGGCCCAGCTCGGTGTAGTGCAGCACGGCGGCATGTTCGTTCAACGCCACGATATTGCCGTACGGCAGCTCGTTGGCGTCCTGGCCGACCGCCTGGCAGTACGCCATGTGGATGCTGAACTCGTCGGCGCCATTGCGGAATGCGGCCTCGGCAGCGCGGTGGCCGCGCACGCCCAGCACCTGGGCCTGGCGCATCAGTGCGATCTCATACGGTGTCTTGCTGCCGCGGTGCCATTCCAGGTAGTTCACCACCGGGGCCGGGTTGTTCGGCACGTAGCTGCCCAGCGCGCTCTGCGGCTCGCCGAGGATCGCGCAGCGCGATGGATCGGCCGGCAGCAGCGCCAGCGCGTCTTCCGGCTTGCGGATGATGTGGATGTCGAAGTGCTCCACCCACCAGCCGCTGGGCGCGTCCGGCACCACGTGCCAGTAGTCGAAGGGCTGGTGGAAGATCACCGCCGGGCGCTTGCCCGGGGTGAACACAATCCAGCTGTTGGGCACGCGGGTGAGCGGCAGCCAGGCCTTGAACTGGGGGTTCACCGCATACGGATAGTCGCGATCATCGAACACCTGGTAGTGCAGGGTGCCGCTGGGCACCACCAGGTGATCGAAGCCGCCGCGGGCCAGCGCCTGTTCGGCACGTCGGCACAGCACGGCCAGGTGGTCGGAATACAGGGCGCCGGGGTCTTGCTGGATCATTGCGGTGGCTCGACACGGAAAACGGCCCTAGATTCTGCCGCATACCGGGAAAAACCGCTGTGCTGGAACCGGCACTCAGGCCGTCGAAACCGGCCCCTCGTCGCTGTCTTCGCCCACCCACTGGCGCAGCAGCTGCCGATGCTCGCGCGACAGGGTGAGGAAGCGGAAGCCGGTCCAGCTCTGTCCGGGGGCGTGTGCAGGTTCGCTCCACAGCAGGTGCACGCCCACGTCGATGTCCTGGTGGCGGCCGTCGCCCAGCGGCAAGGGGAAGCGCAACTGGTACAGCGCATCCTCGCGCAACGGTGCGCTGGCCAGCATCAGCATGCCGGTTTCGGAGATATTGCCGAGCCGGCCCACCACGCTTTCGCGCATCTGGTCGGTGACCGGTACCAGGTCCGAGACCTGGCGGCGCGGTGCGCGGCGGGTGTCCTGCGGCGGTTGGGTGATCATGCGGAGGTCTCCTGCGTATGGCCGGCCGCCAGTGCACGCAATGCGCCAAGGCTGGCCTCCCAGGCACGGTCAACCAGCCGGGCCTTGTCCTCAGTGACCAGCTGCGCCTGGCCGGCGCTGATCTGCCGGGCCAGCGTATCCAGGTCGGTATCGGCGATCTTCTGCCCGCGCGGATTGACCAGCAGGGCGTGGCCGGTCAGCAGGCTGTACCAGGACAGGCGCTGGCGGCGCAGTGTGCCATCGCCGGTATCGATGTCGAACCAGCTGCCGAAGGGCAGGGAGGACAGCTGCTGGTAAGCGGCTTCCTCGGCACTGCTGCGCGGTGTGGCGGGCGTCGTGCCGGCGGCCGTACCGGCGTGCTCGCCCAGGCGCGCGCGTGCCTTCAGGCGGGCACTGAGTTCGGTACGCGAGGTGCTCTCGTCCTCGCCGCCAGGCGTGGCCAGCCTGCGTGCGACGGCGGCGGCTTCCTCGGCGTGGTAGCCGACCTGCAGCAGGGCGGCCTCGACCTCGGCAGCAAGCGTTGCATCGGTGCCGCCGGGTGCATCAACGGGTTGCGCGGTGATGGCGGCGATGCGTTGGGTCTGCTGCAGGCGTTCCTGCCACTGCGGTGAATCGTCGCCGTGGCGCAGGCGGGTCAGGGTGAGGGCATCGGCCCAGGCCTGGCGCAGCAGGGTCTGCACGAAGCGGGGCGGCTCCTGCGCGTCGCAGCACTGGTCGATCTGTGCACTGGCCTGTCGCCGCGCGAGTTCCAGCCGCTCCTTGCCGCGTGCAGCTTCGACATGGCGGCGTTCGGCCAGCTCGGCGCGATGCGCTGCGGCGCGCTGATGCTGCTGCACGTCCTCGTTCGCGCTGGCGAAGGCCTCCGGCGCCCGCGCATCCTGGCCCAGCAGGCCCTGCACGCTCTGCGCCATGCGCTGCAGCAACTGCGGGTCGACGTCATCGTCGCCCAGCCAGTTGGCGCCGACTTCGGCAATCTGGTTGAGCAGTTCGCGCGCGGGGTGCTCGTCGCGCACGAAGAAGCCGGGGTCGGCCATTGCCGCACGTGCCAGCGGTACCTGCAGGCGCGCCAGCAGGGCGGCCGGCACCGGGTCCGGACGCTGCTGCTGCTGCACCTGCTGCATCAGCATGCGCAGCAGGTCGAGGCTGTCGCGGTCGTGGCTGCCCAGCTGGGCCTGCATGCCATGCTCGCTGCGCAGTTGCGCCACCACGGCCGCCTGCAGGTCCGCCACGCCGGTGGCGGCGCTGGACTGCGCCTGCAGGCGTGCGAGGACCGCATCCACGGCCGCGCTCGGCACTGCATCGCGATCCGCAGGTGCTGCGCTGGCATGGCGTGCCTGCTGCAGCAGCGCATGCAGCGCGCTGCCCGTGGAGGTGGTCAGGCCCGGCAAGGCCGCGCCGGCCGTGCTGTCATCCTGGAAAGCGTCCTGCACCAGGCTCGACCAGGAGCCAGCCGGTGCCGATCCGTTCCAGCCGGTCAGTGGCGCGGCGGCACGCTTTGCCGGCTGCGTGGTGCGACCACCGCCCACCGACTGGGTGATGATCCGCCGGGTGCTCGATGAACGCGCCAGATAGGGGGTGTAGACCAGGCCGGGCAGCACGCCGTGCTGGGCCAACAGGGCATTGGCACGGTCGAGGATGTCGCCCAGGCGTTCCAGCACCTGGCGTTCGAAGCTGCGGTACAGCGCCAGCTGAACGTCGACGGCGAGCGAATCCTGTTCGGCAATCCGGCGCAGCATGGCGCACAGTGCCTGCGGTGCCAGCGGCAGGGTGTCGGCCTCGAAGGCCGGTGCTGCCGCCAGTACGCCCAGGCGTTGGCCCAGCAGGTTCAGCGTGTTGGTCGAGCGCAGCGTTTCCCGCCGCACCATCTCGGTCAGCAGCAGGTCGCGGTCCACTTCATGCTCATCGACCAGCGACAGCCCGAGCATGCCGGGCAGCGGCGGCGGCGTGGAACCGGGGCTGGAGTGGGCCGTGGGTTCGCGCAGCCGTATCAGCGCATCGGCCACGGCATCAAGCATGCGGTCAGCGAAATGACCGGAGAAGGCATGCAACTGGCCGCGCTGGGCCATCAGCTCCGCCTGCAGCTGCGGATTGCGCGCGCGATCCGCGTCGTGCAGCAGCGTCTGCTCCAACGCTTCGATGGTCAGGATCAGCGGCGCGGCCAGCGTTTGCCGGCACAGGCCGATCAACGCGCCCAGCAGCTCACGCACCCGCGGTGGCAGGTCGCTGGCGGCCAGGCGGGCTTTGTCGGCAGAGGTAATGGAAAAGACAGCTGACATCGGCGAGCGGTACCCGGATTCCCGCGGATCGATCTTGTGAATCTACCGTGTCGGCCGCAGTCGGCGCTACTTTAGGGTGAACGTGTCTCACGTCCGCTGGGGAGGGACGACGGATGAACGGTGGTGCCGGTCGCTGGCCGGCAACGCTGTCTCCACCGGAGTACCGGCCAGCGGCCGGCGCTACCCGCTACGGCGGAAGGTTTAGTCCTCCAGGAACAGGCTCACCACGTCGTTGGTGAACCGGCGGCCCAGCTCGGTCGGCTGCACGTGGCCCTCCGCCACGTCCAGCCAGCCGCGCTGCACGGCCTCGCCCAGGGGCGCGTCCAGCACGCTGCGCGGCAGCCCGGTGCGCGACTCGAAATCGCGCAGGCCGAAACCTTCGTGCAGGCGCAGCAGGTTGAGCATGTACTCAAACGGCAGCCGCTCCGGCGCGATCACGTTGTCACCACCGAACGAGGCCGGGGTGCCCGCGCTGTCCAGGTAGGCCTGCGGATGCTTCAGCTTCCAGCGGCGCAGCACGTGTTCTTCGGCACCCGAGCTGATCTTGCCGTGCGCGCCGGCACCGATGCCCAGATAGTCACCGAAGCGCCAGTAGTTCAGGTTGTGCGCACTCTGCCGACCGGGGCGTGCGTAGGCGCTGACTTCGTACTGGCTGAAACCGGCCTGCGCCAGCAGCGCCTGGCAGTGCTCCTGCATGTCCCAGGCATTGTCTTCATCGGGAATGCCCTGCGGCGGACGCGCGAAGAACACCGTGTTCGGTTCCAGGGTCAGCTGGTAGTGCGAGATATGGGCCGGTTGCAGTGCAAATGCACGTTCTAGATCGGCCTCGGCACCGGCCAGGGTCTGTTCCGGCAGCGCGTACATCAGGTCGATGTTGACGTTGTCGTAGCCCGCGTCCTGCGCCATCTTCACCGCGCGCTCGGCTTCGCCACTGTCGTGGATGCGGCCCAGGCGCTTGAGCATGGCGTCGTCGAAACTCTGGATGCCGAAGCTGAGGCGGTTCACGCCGGCCGCGCGGTAGCGGTCGAAGCGGCCATGCTCGGCGGTGCCCGGGTTGGTTTCCAGCGTGATTTCGGCATTGGGCGCGAAGCGCAGGCGTGCGCTGGCCTGCTGCAGGAAACGGTCGATCGCTTCCGGCGGGAACAGGCTGGGCGTACCGCCGCCGAAGAACACGCTGTGCACCACCCGGCCCCAGACCAGTGGCAGGTCCTGGTCCAGGTCACGCAGCAGCGCGTCGATGTAGGCATCGAACGGCAGTTCACCCTTGGCCTGGTGCGAATTGAAATCGCAGTACGGGCACTTGCGCACGCACCACGGCAGGTGCACGTACAGCGACAGCGGTGGCGGCACCAGCCGCGGTGGGCTGTCGTGGGCAGCGGAGCAGGCTTCGCCGGGCAGGTGGTTGCAGTGGTCGTGGGCGTGCGGCATGGGCTTCATCGGTAGTGCCGGCCACTGGCCGGCTTCCCTGGTTCGATCAGGCGGCGTCAGTACAGCGTCGCCAGCTGCTGCTTGAGCTGCTGCAGGGCGATGGCACGGTGGCTGATGGCATTCTTCAGTGCCGGCTCCATTTCCGCGGCGGTCAGGCCGTGGGTGGTGTCCAGGAACACCGGGTTGTAGCCGAAACCATTCGTGCCACGCAGCTCGCGGATGATCTGCCCTTCCCAGCGGCCTTCGCAGATCAGCGGCTGCGGGTCGGTGGCGTGGCGCAGCAGCACGATCACCGCGTAGAAGCGGGCGCTGCGCTGGCCGTCGGGCACTGCGGCCATCGCGTCCAGCAGCTTGGCGTTGTTGGCCGCGGCGTTGGTCGGGTGGCCGGCATAGCGCGCGCTGTACAGGCCCGGTGCACCACCCAGGGCATCGACGATCAGGCCGGAATCATCGGCCAGCGCCGGCAGGCCGGTCGCTTCGCAGGCCGCGCGTGCCTTCAGCAGCGCATTCTCGACGAAGGTCAGGCCGGTCTCTTCCACGTCGCCCAGGCCCAGTTCGGCGGCCGAGGTGATCTGCAGCGGCAGGTCGGCGAGGATCTCCTGCATCTCCACCAGCTTGCCGGCGTTGTGGCTGGCCAGTACCAGTTTCTTCATTGACGGGGCTCCAGCAGGTCCCAGGTGTTGCCATACAGATCGCGGAACACCGCGACCGTTGCATAGGGTTCTTCGCGCGGCGCTTCCAGGAACTCGACGCCGGCGGCCAGCATCGCCGCGTGGTCGCGGTGGAAGTCGTCGGTGTTGAGGAAGAAGGCGACGCGGCCACCGGTTTGGTTGCCGATGCGGCTGCGCTGTGCCTCGTCGCTGGCACGGGCCAGCAACAGGGCGGCGGCGCTGCCGTCGGTCGGGCCGACCACCACCCAGCGCTTGCGGCCCTGGTCGATGTCTTCCAGCAGCGTGAAGCCGAGCTTGCCGGTGTACCAGGCAATGGCTTCGTCATAGTCGGCCACCACCAGGGTGGTCAGGGCAAGGCGCCGGTTCATGCCGACAGCGCCGCCTGCTGCGCGGCCAGCAGCTCGGCCACGCCCTTTTCGGCCAGGCCCAGCAGCGCGTCCAGTTCATCGCGACGGAAGGCGTGGCCTTCGGCGGTGCCCTGCAGTTCGATGAAGCCGCCACCGTCGTTCATCACCACGTTCATGTCGGTGTCGCAGTCGCTGTCTTCGGCGTAGTCCAGGTCCAGCACCGGGGTGCCGCGGTACACGCCCACCGACACCGCCGCCACTGCGCCCAGGATCGGGTTGCGCTTGATGTCGCCACGCTTCATCAGCACGTTCACCGCATCGACCAGGGCCACGTAGGCGCCGGTGATGGCGGCAGTGCGGGTGCCACCGTCGGCCTGCAGCACGTCGCAGTCGAGGGTGATGGTGCGTTCGCCCAGCGCGTTGCGGTCCACGCACGCGCGCAGGCTGCGGCCGATCAGGCGCTGGATCTCCAGTGTGCGGCCGCCCTGCTTGCCACGGGCCGCTTCACGGTCGCTGCGGGTGTGGGTGGCGCGCGGCAGCATGCCGTACTCGGCGGTGACCCAGCCTTCGCCCTTGCCGCGCAGGAAGCCCGGCACGCGGTTCTCGACGCTGGCGGTGCACAGCACACGGGTTTCACCGAAGCACACCAGTACCGACCCTTCGGCGTGGCGGGTGAAGCCGCGTTGGATGACGACCGGGCGGAGCTGGTCGGGCTGGCGGCCGCTGGGGCGGGAATCGGACATGGTGCGGGGTTCCGTAATGGCGAGGGAGTACGCCGCCACGCCCGCGGCCTTCACGGGGCGGGCAAGGGGGCTCTGGTGAGGGCGCTAGGGTACCATTCCCCCTTTGCACGCACCGGACACATTCCATGATTCGAAGCATGACCGCCTATGCCGGCGGCGAGCGGGTCACCCCGTGGGGCACGCTGGGCTGCGAGCTGCGCTCGGTCAACCACCGCTTCCTGGAGGTCGGCACCCGCCTGCCCGAAGAACTGCGGGCGCTGGAACCGCAGCTGCGCGAGCGCATCGCCGCACGCCTGAGCCGTGGCAAGCTGGATCTGGTGATGCGCCTGCGTGCACCGGAGGCAGCGGCCAACCTGCAGGTGGACGAGGCCCTGCTGGGCCAGCTGGGCCGCCTGGCGCACCGGCTGACCTCTGATTTCCCCAATCTGCAGGTCAGCTTCACCGAGCTGCTGCAGCTGCCCGGCGTGACCCGCGGCGAGGCCACCGATGCCGCCGCCCTGCAGGCCGAGGCACTGGCCCTGCTGGACCAGGTGCTGGAGGGCTTCGTCGAGGCCCGTGAGCGCGAAGGCGGAAAGCTGTCGGCGGCCATCAGTGAGCGCGTGGACGGCATCGAACGCATCGCCATCGAAGTGCGCACCTTGATTCCGGCCATTCGCGACGGCCAGCGCGCCAAGCTGGCTGCACGCCTGGCCGACCTGCCGCACCCGGTCGATTCCGGCCGCGCCGAGCAGGAACTGGTGCTCTGGCTGCAGAAGCTGGACGTGGATGAGGAGCTGGATCGCCTTGGCAGCCACATTGTCGAGATCCGCCGCGTGCTCAAGCAGCGCGAGCCGGTCGGTCGCCGCCTGGACTTCCTGCTGCAGGAGTTCAACCGCGAAGCCAATACGCTGGGCTCGAAGTCGGTGGACAGCCGTACGTCCAATGCCGCGGTGGAGCTGAAGGTGCTGATCGACCAGATCCGCGAACAGGTGCAGAACATCGAGTGATGCTGCATCCCGCGGTACAGCAGGGGCGTCTTCGGGCGCCCTTGTCGTTTCAGCGCATCAGCGCACGCTGACGCCCGGCGTTCCCTCGCCCAACCGTCCCACCACAGCCGCCTGGCTGAACCCTGCGTCGTGGAAGCAGGCCAGCACCGCGTCCACCGCTTCAGGGGCGCAGGACACCAGCAGCCCACCGCTGGTCTGTGGGTCGGTCAGCAGCGGCTGCCAGTGTGCCGACAACCCATCGGCGAAACGCACCTCCGCACCATACGAGGCCCAGTTGCGATTGGAGGCGCCGGTCAAGCAGCCGCGCTGCAGCAGGTCCAAGGCCTGCGGCAGCAGCGGGATCTGCGCGCTGTCCACTTCGGCGGCAACGCCACTGGCCCGGCACACTTCCAGCAGGTGGCCGAGCAGGCCGAAACCGGTGACGTCGGTCATTGCGTGCACACCGTCCAGCGCGGCCAGCGGCACGCCCACGGTATTCAGGCGGGTGGTCGACGCGATCATCTGCTGGTAGCCCTCGGCATCCAGCACTTCTTTCTTCAGCGCCGACGAATACACGCCCACGCCCAGCGGCTTGCCCAGCACCAGTACATCGCCGGCGCGGGCATCGGCATTGCGCCTGAGCCGCTGCGGGTCGAGCACGCCGATCGCGGCCAGGCCATAGATGGGTTCCACCGAATCGATGCTGTGGCCTCCAGCGACCACGATGCCGGCATCGGCGCAGGCACGCTCGCCGCCCTGCAGGATGCCGCGGATGGTCTCCTGCGGCAGCGTGTTGATCGGCATGCCGACGATGGCCAGCGCGAACAATGGTCGTGCCCCCATCGCATACAGGTCCGACAGCGCGTTGGTGGCAGCGATGCGGCCGAAGTCGAACGGGTCGTCCACAATCGGCATGAAGAAATCGGTAGTGGCGACGATTGCCTGGCGATCATCGAGGCGGTACACCGCGGCGTCGTCGCTGGTCTCGCGGCCGACCAGCAGTTCGGCCGGTGCCGGAAGCGCTGGCACGCCCCGCAGCAGTTCGGACAGCACGCCCGGCGCGATCTTGCAGCCGCAGCCGCCGCCGTGTGCCAGCGAAGTCAGTCGTTGCGGGGCATCGGCCGTTGAAGGGGCGGGGGACTGCGCGTGCGTGGCCATGCCGACATCTCCTGCGGAAACACCAATGGCGGAAGGCAGCAGGAGTCGAACCTACCAGGGAACGATCGACGCCCCCTACTGGGTTTGAAGCCCAGCCGCATGCCCGGATGCGCATGCCTTCCGAAAGTACGGCGGCACCGGTGGGCTCATTCGCGGGCTGCGTTCCACTGCAGGTCGCCGCGCGGCCGATGCTGGTCACCGACGCGTCGAGTGTAGCCAACGCGGTTGAAGAACTCCAAGATCTGGATGCTGCGCTTGCGGCCCAGGCCGATGGCATCGCGGAAGGTGGCCGCATCCACCGTGCCGGTGGCCTGCGACAGCTGCGCGACGATCGCGGCCAGCTCGGCAATGCGGGCCGGTGCATAGAACAGGTCCGGCACCACCTGGAACAGTTCGCCACGCGCAGTGGCGCGGCGCAGGACGGCGCGGACCTCGTCTTCGGCCAGACCGGCGTCGGTGGCCAGCGTGCGCACCCACGGTGGATCAAAGCGACCGGCGTGCAGTTGCGGCAGCACGCGTTCCAGCAGAAGTCGCTCGCGTTCCGGCGGCGCATGGTCATGGCCGGGCAGGCGCCACCAGGCGCCCACGCGCTGCACGCTGCCGTCGTCCAGCAGGCCCTGCAGCAGAGCATTCCACAGGCTCGTTGCAAGCGCGGGCAGCGTACTGCGCTGCAGGCGCCCGCTATCAACACCGGGTTCATCCGGACGTCGCTCGTGCCAGCTGCGCAGCGACATGGTCACCTGTTCGCGAAGCGCCTGCCAGTGCGAAGCAAGGATGACCACCGTGTCTTCGCGGGTGACGATGCGCTGTGTGTCTGCAGGCAGATCGATCCGGTCGGCCGCGCGCCGGCAGTAGCGTTGCAGGGCGGCCATGGCTATGCCGAAGGAAGCCTGCTGCAACAGCGGACCGATTCCAGCACCTGTGGCCAGCTGCTCCAGTGCGCCCAGCCAGGCGAGCCGTGCCGGGCTGCGCCGGCGCCGCTGTGGTGGGTCCGGATCGAGCACGATGCCACCGCCCAACGTGCGGATCGCCGCTGAATCACGGGCGATGAAGCGATCACCACACATCGCGCAGACCGGGGCATCGAACACCAGCTGCACCAACTGTCCATCACCGTGATCGTCGTCCTCCAGCAGCACCACATGGGCCTGCCGATGCATCGTGCCCCAGTGGATGTGCAGCGGCGCCCAGTCCCGCAACGGTGCGGCCAGTGCGGAAAGCCGCAGGCGTACGTCGACGCGACGGGTCGCCCGTAGCGCACGTGGATCGGCGATCCAGTCGCCGCGGTGGATGTCGTCGCGGGCGATGGCGGCCAGGTTCAACGCGCAGCGCTGCCCGGCCATGGCGTGTTCGCTGGCCTGGTTCTGCGCGTGGATGCTGCGTACGCGCACGTCCGTGGCGGCCGGCATCAGCTGCAGATGCTCACCCACGGCAGCGATGCCGCCGTGCGCTGCGCCGGTCACCAGCGTGCCGTGGCCGGCCAGCGAGAACACGCGGTCCACCGGCATGCGGAACAGCTCGCCGCGCAGTTCGGCCTGGCGCGTGTTGGCGTCGTCCGACGCCCACGCGTGCAGCTGGGTACGCAGCGCGTTGATGCCAGCATCGTCGGGTACGGTGCTGTTGCAGGCGAATACGGGGGAATCCTGCAGCGGCGTTCCGGCCAGCAGCGCGGCGATCTCGATCTCGACCCGGGCGATGCGCGCGGCGTCCACGCGGTCGATCTTGGTCAGGGCGACTGCACCGCGATCCACGCCCAGCAACTGCAGGATTGCCAGGTGCTCGCGGGTCTGCGGCATCACACCGTCGTCGGCGGCGATCACCAGCAGGGCGACATCGATGCCGGTGGCGCCGGCCACCATCGTATGCACGAAGCGTTCATGGCCCGGCACATCGACGAAACCCAGCGTCGCCTCGGCATTCCCTCCGCCTGTGTTCTCCACCGGGACATAGGCATAGCCCAGCTCGATGGAGATGCCGCGTGTGCGTTCTTCCTGCAGGCGATCGGTTTCGATGCCGGTCAGTGCGCGCACCAGGCTGGTCTTGCCATGGTCGATATGCCCGGCGGTGCCAACGATCATGCCTGCAGCGTGCTCCATTGCGCGAGGAAGGCGGCTTCGTCAGTGGGTTCCAGGCAGCGCAGGTCCAGCCAAAGCGCGTCATCGGCAATGCGGCCCAGCACCGGCCGCGGCAGCTGGCGCAAGCGCTTGGCCAAGCGATCCAGCCCGCCGCGGCGCGCGCTGGTAACGCGCAGTCCGGCGCTGGCCAGCTGCGCCTGTGGCTGCGCGCCGCTGCCGATCTGGCTGTACATCGAAGCCCGTTCAAGCGCATAGTCGGCGGCCAGCGACGCGCGCATCGGCTGCAGCAGGCGGTGTGCCTGCTCGTCGATGTCATCCCGCAGGCGCGAAAGGCTGCGCAGGGTCGGCAGCCGCAGTGCCAGCAGTTCCGGTTCGCGGTACAGGGCCAGCACGGCTTCCAGTGCGGCCAGGCCCATCTTGTCCATGCGCAGCGCCCGCTTGAGCGGGTTGCGGTTGATCCGCGCGATCAGGTCGGCGCGGCCGGCGATGATCCCGGCCTGGGGGCCGCCCAGCAGTTTGTCGCCACTGAACGAAACCAGATCGGCGCCGGCCGCCAGTGCTTCCTGCACGGTGGGCTCGTGCGGCAGGCCGAAGGCCGCCAGGTCGCACAGGCTGCCACTGCCCAGGTCCACCACCAGCGGCAGGCCGTGCTCGTGCGCGATCGCAGCCATTGCCGCAGTGTCGACCTTGGCGGTGAAACCGGTGATCGCGTAGTTGCTGGCATGCACTTCCATCAGCAACGCGGTACGGGCGCCGATGGCATGGGCGAAGTCGGCCGGGTGGGTACGGTTGGTGGTGCCCACTTCCAGCAGTCGCGCGCCGGCGCTGCGCATCACATCGGGAATGCGGAAGGCGCCGCCGATCTCCACCAGTTCGCCGCGCGAGACGACCACCTCGCGGCGGTTGGCCAGGCTGTTGAGCAGCAGCAGGACCGCCGCCGCATTGTTGTTGACCACGGTGGCGGCTTCGGCGCCCGTCAGTTCGCAGACCAGCGCCTGCACCCGTGCATCGCGGTCGCCGCGGCGGCCGCGGGTGATGTCGAATTCCAGATCGACCGGCGCTGTCATTGCGCGGGTGACCGCCTGCACGGCGACATTGGGCAACAGGGCGCGGCCCAGGTTGGTGTGCAGCACGGTGCCGGTCAGGTTGAAGATCGGCTGCAGGTCCAGCCGTGCATCGGCCGCCAGTGCGGCGTCGAGCGCCGCGACCAGCGACGGGCCGTTGATGGCCTGTTCGAGGCGTTCGGCCGAGAGCTGCGCGGCGCTGATACGGTCGCGTAGTTCCTGCAGGTGTGCGCGCAGCAGTTGGGTGATGCGGCTGCGGCCGTGGCGTTCGATCATGGCCGATAACGCAGGCAGGCGCAGCAGCCGGTCCAGCGAAGGCAGGGCGGCGGCCGATGCCGGTGTGGCGTGCGAGCGTGGCATAGGTCAGTCGCCGTCGGATTGCCACAGCAGCGGGTTCTGGCTGGCGCGCGCATAGCCTTCCTCGGCCAGCAGCAGGTCCAGCGCCAGCGTGCCGAGGTCATCGGCCACCGGCTCCAGTGACGGATCTTTCTCCAGGTACAGGATCTTGCGATAGCTGTGGCAGTGGTCGCAGGTCTCGGCGCGCACCGCACTCTCGCGCACCGCCTCGCCGCGGTCACCGTCCACATCGGCCAGGGCGCGATAGGCAATGTCCTTGCCTGCGGCGCCGCACTGGCTGCACTGCACGCGCACGTAATGCCACTGGCAGGCACACAGCGAGCACGACAGGTAGCGATAGGCGGCGTAGGGCGGGCGCGCCTGCACCACGCTGGCCACCGGCAGCGTGCCACAGAGCGGGCACAGCCCCGGTGCATCGGCCAGCGGCTTCAGGTCGGTCGGATGGAAGCTGGCGGCGAGCACCGCCCAGTACACCTGCAGCGCGTTCATCACCAGCAGCGCAGCGACGGCGTCGACCGAGGGCGCGTCATCGCGTTCCAGCACCGCATGCGCCTGTGCATCCAGCCACGCATCATCAGCAGCCGCGACGCGCTGCAGCTCCTGCCGGGTTTCCGCAGGCAGCCCGGCCTCGTCGGCACAGTGCCGGCACAGCGTGCGCAGCCAGTCGCGCCAGCGCCCATCCAGTTGCAGCGCGTTGGCCGGCCGCAATGGCATGCCGGCGCCGGCCGCCGCGCTCGACTGCTGTGCACGCGCCTGTGCCTGCAGGTCCTCGCGTTGCTGCGGTGTCAGATCCTCCAGCAGCGCCTGCTGTGCATCGGCCAGCGCCGCCAGCAGCTGCAGGTAGCCGCCGATGGCACTGTGCGCGGCGAGGCTGCGCAGGCGTGCCGCGCGCGTAGCAAACAGTGACTCGGTATCAGGCAGGATGATGCGCGGCACATCGCGCGAGGCGAGCGTCTCGATCTCACCGGGTTCAAGGATGCGTTGCGCCATGCAGGGCCAGCCAGAAGAACCAGGCTCCATCCTCGCTGTTGTCGGCGCTGGCGTCCAGCGTGTTGCCGGCCATTTGAAAGGTTGGGGTCAGATCCGTTTTCCACAGGAAAACGGATCTGACCCCATCGGTTGGTTGAAAGTGGATCCCGAGCGCTGGTCGGGATTCGATCAGTGCCGACCAACGGTCGGCACCCACCGACAGATCGCGGCCAACTGTCGAAGGCGGGGTGGATCCGGTTGCGGGAGCGTGAGCCGCATGGGCCCGAGGCATGCCTCGGGCGGGTTGGGCAGGACGCCCAACCCCGGTCTTGCCGCGTGCGCAGGATTGCGCACACGAGCAAGCGGCGACCGAGCTTACATGGGTGAGGGCGCTTTGCTTGCGAAGC
>NZ_JAVFVN010000012.1:0-690 GCF_030910085.1 Stenotrophomonas maltophilia group sp. RNC7
GAGCCGTTGCCGCTCCTTATCCGTTCACTTGTCATGCAACTGGAGAGTACACCTTAATGTGCATCGATCCTGTTTCGCTTGCCGTTATTGGCGGCGTAACCTCCGCTGCGGGGCAATTATATAGCGCGAGTGCACAATCGGCATCCTATCGCGCGCAGTCTGCTTACGCTGACAGACAGGCGGAAATGGCTTCCCAGAAAGGGGCTTATGACGCTTCGCAGCAGGCCAGACAGAACGACCGTCAGCTTGCATCCATGCGGGGCCAGTATCTTTCCAGCGGCATCGCTCTCTCTGGATCGGCGGTTGATACCCTTCAGGACAGCGCCACACAGGCAAGCCTTGACGAGCAGGCTATTCGGTATGGCGCGCAAGTCCAGAGCGACAATTACCGCTTTCAGGCGGGGCTTGCGCGTTCAAACGCCAGCAGCGCCATGACCGGCGGTTTTCTCGGCGCCTTGTCCACCGGAGTAAACACCCTGTCCGGCATGAATACCGCGAGCGCGCAGCGCACAATGATTACAAACCCATATGTCAATGCCGGGACCAGCAATGACCCTTGGTATGGCTTGCGCAGGGCAGGATAACGAATGCCGGTTATTCAGACAATTGAAGCTCGCCGTTCTATTGATATTGGCGGCATTCCCGACACGCGCGTCGATAACAGCATAGGGCAGGGCGTTTCACAGCTTG
>NZ_JAVFVN010000018.1:0-304 GCF_030910085.1 Stenotrophomonas maltophilia group sp. RNC7
GAAAATCTGTCCTGTACTCTTCCGAAAGATTTAAACTGATAATTTCTAAATTTTCTATTCCCCTTAAATAGTTTTGTTGAAAGAATCTTGCATCTTCTAAGAACTTAAAAACATTGGGCCATGAAAACTTTTTTTCTTGTATTAATGTATCTAAAAAAGATTGCGCTTTTTCATGTTCCTCTCTACTAATCCTTAATCTTGATTTTATTATACTGGAATTAGATTCATTTTTATGTGTGTTACACCAAGGAAAAAACCAATAATCTGGGAATGTGGGGCGTACTTCATTACTTATTGTTAAAAT
>NZ_JAVFVN010000072.1:0-513 GCF_030910085.1 Stenotrophomonas maltophilia group sp. RNC7
CTTGGGCACGCCCGGTCAGCCGCCTCCAGCCAGCAAGCGGCCGAGGCGAGCTGGAGCAGCGCGGCCTGGCACTCCGCCAGGGCCTGGAAAAGCCAGGAGCAAGCGACGGCATCGGCAGCCGCTGCGCAAGGATCGGCGGACAGCGCTGCTGCGAGCGAGAGCGCTGCCGAACTACATGAACTGGCGGCCAGCAACCACGAAATCAAAGTCAGCGAAGACGCCGCCAACGCGCTCGGCTACGCCAACGAAGCCCGTGTCAGCGCGGCCGCCGCCAAAGAAAGCGAGACAGCGGCCGGGGCCTTCTCGACAGCGGCCAAGAATCACGCCCAAGGATCCCTGGACAGCCAGGTGATGGCGGCCAGCGCCCGCGATGCCGCGCAAACGTCCGCTGCGGCGGCTGCGAAAAGCGAGACAGCCGCGCAAGGATGGGCGAACCAAGCCAAGGCGAGCGCAGCCCTGGCGGATGACTGCATCCCACTCAGTCAAAAGGGGGCCGCCAATGGCGTGGCAGGC
>NZ_JAVFVN010000078.1:0-1580 GCF_030910085.1 Stenotrophomonas maltophilia group sp. RNC7
GCGTGAGGCAACCCGCGTCGGCTCCATTGCCGGGATCGAGGCAAGCCATGTCCACGCATCGACCTGGCTTGGCGATCCCGATGCCAATGTCGATCTTCGCGTGAAGCGTCCGCTCGCCGTGCGCGTCAAGGTGCCGATGGAAACCTATCGCGGCATAATGGAAACGCGCGCGGCGCTGGTGCGGGAAATGGACGAACGCCTGAGCGGGTTCGACATGTTCGCGACACCCGCCACGCCGATCGTTGCCCCGACGATTGCTTCGGTCAGCGATGATGAGGCCGAATATGACCGAGTGGAAGGGCTTCTGCTGCGTGATACGCAGGTTGGAAACCAGTTCGACCTGTGCAGCATCACCGTGCCGATGCCGGGCATGTCCCTGCCGACCGGCTTCATGCTCACCGCACGCGGCGGCACCGATAAAAGACTGCTGGCGGCTGCCTTGTCGGTTGAGAAACTTTTACGCTGATTCTTTCGCCAGCTCTGCCTCACCCCTTATGCGCGCCACCATGGCGCGCAGGCCGTTGGAGCGCTGCGGCGTCAGATGTTCGTCGAGGCCGAGCTTTTTGAGAATGGCTTCCGGCTCAATCGTCAGGATTTCCGACGCCTTGCGGCCCGAATAAAGCGCCAGCACGATGGCCACCAGACCGCGCACGATATGCGCATCGGAATCGCCCAGAAACTCCATGATCGGATCGTTGCCGCCTTGCGGCAGCGTCTTCAGCCAGACCTGGCTGACACAGCCCTGCACCTTGTGCGCGGCATCGCGCGCATCGTCGGGATAGGGCGGCAGTTCCTTGCCGAGATCGATGACATAGCGATAGCGGTCTTCCCAATCGTCGAGAAATTCGAAATCGGACATGATGCTATCGATGGTCGTGGTCATGGTACTCGCCTGAAAGAAGTTTCTTGCCGCTTATATAGTGATGAAACGCCGCGAGGTCACGGAAAACCAGAGCATGATTCCGAAAAGTGGAAACCGGTTTTCGGGTAAAATCATGCTCAAACAAAAGCCTGGCGCATGATTCCGAAAAGTGGGAGCCGGTTTTCGGGTAAAATCATGCCCGAACAAAAGCCTGAACCATGATGGCGTTTCAACTTGAAAAAATCCCGCTCTAACGCCCAATCGCGCCGGTCGAGCGGCGATCCAGTGTGCGAAGGGCTTCTTCCCGCGGGGTCGGGATGGGAATGCCGGTTGCCGCCTGCACGGCTGGCGATGCTGCCGGTTCCGCTTTCGCCGGCGGTTGCGGCTTGGTGCCGAAGCGGTCGCTCAGGTATTCGAGCGCAACCCGGCTTCCTTCCAGCAGGCCGCTTCCGGCACTGGACACAAGCGACGTTCCGTTCTGGCAGAAGGAAGGATTGTCGATACAAAGCTTGCCCAGTTCCACGGCGGTTTTGCCGTTGGCGAGAAGCTGGTCGATGGAATCCGGCTCCCGCGTGGTGCCTGTCATGGCGGGCTTTTCCTGCGGGGTGTTCTGCTCATCTGCAGGGAAGATGCGTGGCATCACGAGGAATGCCAGCGTCAGCCAGAATGCGGATTTGATGAGAAAACGGATCATTGCCTTGCTTTAGTTGCGGTGTAT
>NZ_JAVFVN010000087.1:0-344 GCF_030910085.1 Stenotrophomonas maltophilia group sp. RNC7
CAGATGCTCGACACCTCGGGCAACTGGGCGAAAATGCCAGTCGTGATGATAACCAAATGCGCCGAAGCTCAGGCTTTACGTGCAGGCTGGCCAGATCAATTCAGCGGCATCTATGTCGAGGAAGAACTGGACCGCGCCAAGACGCTCGACTTAACAGCGTCCGAAATTGTCGCACATAACGAGCAGGAAGAACGCGCAAAGCGCATCGGCGCTCACAACGCAATAACCGTCACTTGGGGCGATGGCTGGCAGCTGGAGAATGTTCCAGTGGGTGAATTTGCAGATCGTGCTGCTGACTTCATCCGGTCTTCCAAGCCCGAAGACGTTCAACGCTGGCAGGATGC
>NZ_JAVFVN010000099.1:0-308 GCF_030910085.1 Stenotrophomonas maltophilia group sp. RNC7
ATTTGAAAAGGTAGGCGTACAATTTCAAGAAACAAGCTACCAGGAGAAAATTACTGTAGGTGAATTATGTAAAGTCACGCAATCATTTTATAAGGAAACTGCAAATTACAACGATCTATTAAAAGAGTTTAGTATTGCTCATAAGGTGAAAAGTTTTGTTAGTACATTATCCGGTGGAGAACGACAACGGTTATTTATTGTCCTTGCGCTGATACCTAAACCCGAAATTGTTTTCTTAGATGAATTGACAACGGGCCTAGATGCAAGAGCAAGACGTGACGTTTGGAAAAGCCTCTCTGATTTAAAAG